>CAYGST010000348.1:0-5559 GCA_964352415.1 uncultured Planctomycetaceae bacterium
GTGCTGCCCCTCGCGCACGATCGTGTCGAAGACCAGCGAGGTCTTGCCCGACCCCGAAGGCCCGGTCACGGCGATCCACTGGCCGTGCGGCAGGTCGAGGTCGACGCGCCGCAGGTTGTGCTCGGCAGCGCCGCGGATGCGGAGGGTACTCATGGACGGCCCGAAGGGAGCGCCATCCTAGCCAGCGCAGTCGCGGACCCCAGCGATCGAGCTCCGTTGCCTGCGGACTACTGCTCGCGCGCCGCCAGCGCGGCTCGCAGCGCGCGCGCCGCCTCGAGCGCGACGAGGGCGTTGCCCGCCTCGCTCAGGTGCACGCCGTCGGTCGTGAGCACGCCCTGGTCGATGTCCTTCGGGTCCAGCATCCGCAGACGATCGCGGAACGCGCGCTGCAGGTCGCAGAGGGTCGCGCCCTCCTCGGCCGCCACCCGCCGCGAGATCGCGGAGAAGGCCTCCAGCTCCGCGTCGAGGCGGTTCTCGCCCGCCGGCTTCTCGCCGATCACGCTGGGCGTCGCGAGCACGACCTCCGCGCCGCTCTCGCGGAAGTCCTGCACGAGCTGACGCAGGCCCTCTTCGAACGCCTCCTCCGAGGTGCCCTTCCCCCACTCGGAGTGCCAGACGTCGTTGATGCCGATGTAGAGGAAGACGAGCGTCGCCTTCTCTCGAATCACGTCCACGCGGTAGCGCTTCAGGAGATCGGGCACCTTGTGGCCGCTGATGCCGGCGGGGATCACGACGGCCTCGGGACGGCTCGCCTTCAGCGCGCTGCGCAGCGTGTCGACGTAGCCGCCCGCGTCGTTGCCGGCCTGGGTGATCGAGTCGCCGAGGAAGGCGACGCGCTCCTCGGGCCCGCAGGCCTCGGCGAAGGCCTTCGAGGCGAGCGCGAGGCTCTTGGACGGATCGCGGCGCTGCTCGAACATCCACGTCAACGCGGCGTCCGGCGCGTAGGCCGCCACCCACGAGCCATGGCCGACGCCCTCGAGCTCGCTGTACTTCACCTCACCGCCTGCGTCCTTCACCGCCGTGACCATCTCGCGCGTGCGCTCGGGCTCGACCAGCGTGTCGTCCGCGCCGTGCCAGGCCCAGAGCGGCAGCCCGGCGAGGCGCGACGCCTGGCCCACGTCACCGCCGCCGCAGATCGGCACGGCCGCGGCGAACCACTCCGGGTGCCGCGCGGCGAGGTCCCAGGTCCCCGCGCCGCCCATCGACAGGCCGGTGAGGTACAGCCGGTCCGTGTCGATCGGTTCGGTGCGCACGACGTGCTCGAGCGCCAGCAGCGCGGCCTCGAGCGCGGGGCGCGGCGCGGCGCTCATCCCGCCGCCCTGCGCGAGACCGCGGCCGCCATCGGCCCAGTCGGCGCCCTTCGGACACTGCGGCGCGACGACGTAGCACGGGAAGCGCTCGCGGTACTCGAGGCCGAGCATGCGCTCGGGGAAGTGCGCGAGCTGCGCGCGGTTGTCGTCGCCGCGCTCCCCGGCGCCGTGCAGGAAGAGGACGAGCGGGTAGGTCTCCCCTTCGAGCACCTCCGCGGGCGCGAGCACGCGGTAGCCGTAGGTCACGCCGTCGTGCTCTACCGTCGCAGCGACGAAGGGGCTCTCCTGCGGAGCGCCGGGGCCGTGTCCGTGCCCGTGAGCGTGTGCGAGGAGAGGGAGGGAGAGGAGCAGCGAGAGGACGATCCGGAGTCGTGTGCGCATGGGGCCATCCTCGCCGAATCCCCGACGGCTTGCACGGATCGAGCCTGGTGGGCGCGCGCGAGTCACTTCGGGGAGGAGAGCGTGCTCACGTCGCAGGCCCACCGATCCCGAGCCTCGCCCGTACCGCCGAGCTCTCCATCCGAGCCGAGGGTCCCGAGGCAGACCGGCATTCCGTGTCGGCACTGGCCGCTGCAGTCGTCCTCGCAGCCGCACGGATAGAACGCGAGGAAGACGTACGGCCTTCCCCACGCGTCGAGCTTCGACGCATCGACAGGGCGAGGGTGCCACCGGGTCGCCTCGTCGAGGCTCCTCGGCCAGCGCCCCTCGACGAAGTGGAACTCGCTCGTGGTGTTCGCGTAGAGGACCAGCCCCGACTTCGTGCGCTGGAACCACTCGGGCCCTTGGCAGGAGCGTGAGCTCAGGACGAGGGCGCGGCGCGCCAGGATAGCGAGCGCGACGAGGACGACCAGGACGAGCGGAGTCGCCTCCATCACGCGTGACGCCGCGCGGCCATGGGGCTCCCGCTCGGGCTCGATCACCGCCCGTCCCCCCATTCGTGCAGCCCGGGGCCGTGAAGCCGCTCTCCGAATTCGCTGCAGAGCCAGCGGTCGCGCGCGTCGCCCTCGCCGCCTACCCGCCCGTCCGAGCCGAAGGTCCCGATGCAGTAGTCCGCGTGGCGATCACAGTCGAGCGGGTACGGCTCCGGACCGATGCAGCCGTAGCCGTTCACGAAGAGGTAGGTCCGCCCCCACCGGTCGCGCGCGAGGGTTCCCGGGGAGGTGTTCAGGTACTCGTGGACGTCCGCGAGGCTTGCGGGACGGCGGCCCTTGGCGACGCAGAACTCCGAGGCAGCGTTCGCCATGACCCGGAGGTCCGACGCCGTCTTCTCGCGCACCGAACCGCAAGAGTGGGGTCGGCGCAGCTCGATCAAGAAGACGGTGACGACGAGCAGGGGCACGACGATGCACCCGGACATCACGATCAGAAGCCCATTGCGTGCGTGCACGGAGAGTCCCCGTGCCGCAGCGCTCGGACCCTCGTCGGGGATCAGAACGTCCACGAGTGGAGCCAGGGTTCGTGAAGCTGAGCGTCGAGCTCCGCGCAGAGCCACCGGTCCTCGGCCTCGTCCCCGCCCCAGGGCTCCCCATCGGCGCCGAGCGTTCCGATACAGAACGAACCGCTGAGTCCGCAGTCTAGCGAGCACGACTTCGCGCCGGCGCAGTCGGTCGAGGTGACGAAGACGTAGCGGCGCCCCCACTTGTCCTTCGGCCTCCAACCGGCCGGGACGCTCATGAAGCTCGTGATGTCTTCGAGGCTTGTGGGCAGGTGCCCATTGGCAATGGCGAACTCGTAGGCAGCCTGCCCGAGCACGACCACGTCGGCGTGAGTGCGGTCGCAGTACCGGCGGCATTCGAGGTCCCGAAAGCCGTCGGCGAGCCTGAACACGGCAACGAGAAGGAACAGGAAGAGATAGACGCCACAGCCCGCGACCACGGGCGACCGCAAGACGGGAGGCTCGCCGCCCAGGGCCCGGACCTCCTCCGAAGCCGTCGAGCTCGAGCCCCGCGGCCCCGTCACCTCCTCTTCACCACTCATCACGCCTGCTTGAACGCACCGCGGCCCCGCGCCTTCCGGAGAAGGGGCGGGGCCGCGTCGGTTCGGGCGCGGGCTCGATCCCGCGCGCGGGCTACTGGTCGCTCGCGCGGCCGCGGCCGCCGAGGCGCCCGGCGCCCGGGCCGAGGGCCGGGACCTGCGAGCCGGGGGGCGCTTCGCGCTCCGCCTCGACGTCGATCACCCAGCTCCAGTTCGCGCGACGGTGGATGCCCTCGAGCGGGACGTCGAAGAAGCCGGTGTAGGTGCTGTTGTGGTGGACGGACATGCCGAAGGGCATGCGCAGGTCCTGGAACTCGCTGCGCTGTTCGCCGGAGTCCTCGTCGGTCAAGGTCAGGATCACGCGCGCGCGCTCGATCGTCAGGCCGGTCTCGTTGAGGTAGCTGAAGCGCACGAAGAGCTGCTCCTTGCCCGGCGTGCCGATGATCTCCACGGCGTGCAGGTAGAGCGTGCCCTCGGGGCCGAAGTTCTTCTTCTGCGGCATCGGGTTCGCCTTCAGGAACTCCTCCTGGGCGAACTCGAGCTCGAGCAGGTAGCGCTCGTGGGCGGCCGAGACGGCGGCGACGTCGATGAGTTCCTCGTCCTGCGCTTGGCAGCCGACGAAGGCGGGGCTGCTCGCGGCGAGCAGCAGGGGGATCAGTGCGGTCAGTCGTTTCATGCGGGTCTTTCGGGGCTGGATCCTCGGAAGACGGGGTTCCGGCGGGGTTACCGGGAGGGGTGTCGGGAGAAGGACGAGTCTAGCGCGTCGGGCTTCCCGTGAATCCCAGGAGCTCGGGTCAGACCTTCAAGACGATCCCCCGCGCCCACAGGAGGCGCAGGACGAGGAACCAGCCCGCGACCCAGGCGAGCCCCCAGGCCAGCGAGGCGAGCTGCGGCGGAAGGAGCGGGGCGAAGGAGTGCTGGTAGAGGAAACCCTTCAGCGTCCAGGACGTCCCGTCCGCCGCGTCCCACGACACGAGCGTCAGGGTCCGCGCGAGGAGGCCGCTGCCGACGAAGACGAGGATCGCGTTGACGCCGAAGACGGCCAGCGCCTCACCGACGCGCGCGGTGACCGGACCGGGTCGCTGCCCGCGGTCGAACGCGTGGTGGCAGAGGCCGAGGGCCGTCGAGGCGAACCCCGCCATCAGGAGCGCGTAGGAGCTCGTCCACAGCGGCTTGTTGATCGGGAAGCCCCAAGCTGCGACCCAGCCGAGCAGCGCCCACAGCGCACCAAAGAGCAACAGCCGCAGCGTGCGCGCGTCGCCGGGCTCCGCGCGGCGCAGGCCCTCTCCCGCCAGGACGCCGAACAGCACCGTCGCGAGCGCCGGCAGCGTCGAGAGCACGCCTTCCGGGTCCCAGGTCCGCGACGATCGCCAGAGGTGCCCCTCGAGCAGCAGACGGTCGACGTACGCCGCGAGGTTGCCGTCCTTCGAGTCCAGCTGCCCCGCGCCGAAGCCGGGCACGGGCACGAAGGTCATCAATGCCCAGTACCCGACGAGCAGCGCGGCGCAGACCCAGGGGAGCGCGCGGCGCGGCGCGCAGAGGAAGAGGAGCGACCCGGCGAGGTAGGTGACGGCGATGCGCTGGAGCACGCCCGGGATCCGCAGCGTGGCGAGGTCGAAGGCCGGGAAGCCAGAGAGCAGGAGGCCCAGGGCGAAGAGGACGAGCGCGCGGCGCAGCGCCCGCCGGGCCAGCACTCCGCGGGGCACGCCGCGCTCCCGCTTCGCACCGAGCGCCAGGGGGATGGCGACCCCGACGACGAACAGGAAGAACGGAAAGACGAGGTCCGTGAAGGTCCACCCGTGCCACTCGGCGTGCCGCAGCGGCGCGAAGACGTCCGACCAGCTCCCGGGGTTGTTGACCAGGATCATGGCGGCGACGGTCGCGCCGCGGAACGCGTCCAGCGAGCGGAGGCGCTCGCGCCGCGCGGGCGAAGGATCCGGGAGGCTCATCGGGGACGAGGATAGGGCACGGCGCGCGGCCGGCCGAGCGCCGGCCGCCGCGAGGTGAGCGGGAGTGAACGCAGGAACGCGCGCTGCGGATCCGGCGCCCGTGAGTGAACCGCCCCGACGACGCCCGTGTTCGAGGAACGAGAGGAGCTCGAACCGCCCCCGCCGCCGCGACTTCGGAGCCCGGCCTCCGACGAGGCCGGCGCCGAACGCGGCGGAGGCGTGGTCCGGCCGCGGATCGCCCGGCGCGCCCGAAGGATCCGCGGATAGCCGTCGGAAGCGGGCTGCGGTAGGCTCTCCCCGTCCTGAGACTTCGCCCACCGCTCGAC
>CAYGST010000349.1:0-2979 GCA_964352415.1 uncultured Planctomycetaceae bacterium
TGGCGCGCGGCGCGCGCGGCAGTCGAGTTGGCGGCGGCCATGCTGTCGGGCGCGCGCATGCGCTTGCGCTCGCGCATGGCGGGCGAGGTTGTCGCGAGCCTCGAGGAGCTCGGTCTCGGCGGCGCGCGCTTCGAGGTCTCCGTCGAGCCGCGCGCGGCCCAGGAGCTCAGCTCACCGAACGCCGATCAGCAGAAGGCCCTCTTCGAGGCCGACCAGCGCCGCTTCGCCGGCAACGGCGGCGACGAGGTCGAGTTCCAGCTGGCCGCGAACCCCGGGGAAGGGCTGGCGCCGCTGCGCAAGGTCGCGTCGGGCGGCGAGGCGGCGCGCGTGATGCTCGCGCTGCGCGGGGCGCTCGCGGCGAAGCAGACGATCCCGACGCTGGTCTTCGACGAGGTCGATGCGGGCGTCGGCGGTCGCCTCGCGCCGAAGGTCGGCGCGCACCTGCGGCGCCTCGGCGAGCACTATCAGATCCTCTGCATCACGCACTTGCCGGCGGTGGCCGCCGTGGCGCACCTGCACCTCGAGGTCGAGAAGGCGGTCGCCGATGGACGGACGACGACGCGCGTGCGGCGCCTGGTGGGGGCGGACCGCGTCGAGGTCATCGCCGACATGATCGCCGGCGGAAAGGGCCAGAAGACGGCGCGCCAGGAAGCCCAGCGGCTGCTGGCGGCGGCGGACTGAGCGGCGTTCAGTCGGCCGATGGGCGTGGGCCGCGCAGCGACCGCGCTCGTGCGATGCATCGGGGACCGCGAGCTCGGGAGCGTGCGCTGACCGGTTCGCCGTAAAACGCCGCGCCGCGGCCCCCCCCCGGGGGCGGGGCCCCCCCCGCTCTCCGCGGGGGGGGGCCCCCGCGGGCGGGGGCGGCGCCGGGCCCCGCGGCCACTTGGGTCGGAGCCGGGCTCAGCCCTGGGCGGCATCGTCCGCGAGGAGCTCATCGAGGAAGTCCATCATCTCCTTGGCTTCGGTCCCGATGCCCTTGGCGATGCGGGCGTAGGTCTTCGCCAGCTCGGCGTCACCCATCGGACCCGAGGCCCAGCGCGAGGCGGTGAAGTTCAGCTTGAAGCGCGTGTCCTTGTCCTTGACCGGCGTCGGGTTGAGGGCGTCGAGGGCGACGAGCGCGGCTTCGGCGCCGGCCTTGTCGGAGACCGTCGCGAACTGAGCGTTCACGGCGGACTCCCAGAGGCCCTCGGCGTTCTTCGGATCGACTTCCTTGGCGGCCGTGAGGATCTCGGCGTTGGAGACGCCGGCGCTGGTGAGCGCGCGGACGGCGCGCAGCTTCAGACCCTTCTCGTTCTTCGGGTCGGCCGTGATGGCGAGCTCGGCGTACTCGGTCAGCATGGACGCGAAGGGGGAGCCGGCGCTGAGACCTTCGAGCGTCGTGAGGATCTCTCCGAGGTGAGCCGTCGTGTCGCTGCCCTCGGGGGCGGCGTTGTACTTGTCCAGAACGGCCTGAACCTTCTCGAGCTCCGCGCGACCGGTCTTGACCAGCTCGTCGAGGTGCTCGACGTAGGCGGTCGGGCCGCCCTCCTGGTAGCCGGTCTTGCCGTAGACGATCCCGTCGTTGTTCATCAGCAGGATCGTCGGGTATCCGCGGATGCCGTACTTCGTAACCAGCTCGGCGTTGCGCTCGGGGTTCGGGACCTTGGCCTTGGCCTCCTCACCGTTCGGGTAGTCGAGGGCGACGAGCACGAACTTGTCCTTCACGCCGGTCAGGAACTCCTCGTGCGCGAAGACCTCGTTGTCGAGCTTGATGCACCAGCCGCACCAGTCCGAACCGGTGAAGTCGACGAACAGGTCCTTGTTCTCGGCCTTCGCGATCTTGACGGCCTCGTCGAAGTCGGCGATCCAGCCTTCGCCTCCGGCGTAGGCGGGCGCGGCGAGGAGGGAAAGGCCACCGAGGGCCATGGCGAGGACGGTCTTCTTCAAGGTATTCAGGACTCTTGGGTTGGGATCGGAGAGCGGAACCGACGCGGTGCTGGCCGATTCGAGAAACAAGAATGCCAGCTACGGCCAGCGCCGGACCGGTTGGACGGGAATTCTTCCGGAGGGGGTTTCTCGACTGTGAGCCATAGGTAAGTGGGGCTGCGGGAGGCCTCAGGCGGCGTTCGACCCACGAAGGGAGACCCGGCTGCTAGGCTCGTCAGCCCCTCTCGTAGCCCGGATCCGACCCATGCTCGCCACCGTCTTGATCTCGACGCTCCTCGCCTTCCCGGCGTTGCCTCCCTTCGAGGGTGGCGACGCACCGCTGACGCCCCGCGAGCGCGCCGTTCATCTCCTCTCGCGCTTCGCGTTCGGGCCGCGCCCAGGAGATGTCGAGCGAGTGCTCGAGATCGGCGAGGAGGCCTGGATCGAGGAGCAGCTCGACCCCGAGCCCGGCGGGCCGCTCGAGCTCGCGAAGCGCATCTCCGAGCTCGAGACGCTCGAGTTCGACCCGAGCGAGATGCATCGCTTCACGTACTACGAGCTGCAGGAGCCAGCGAGTCGCGTCGAACGCTTCAAGCGCAGCGAACAGCGGCGGATTCCGCTGAACGAGCTGCTGGCGAGCATCAACCTGCGCCAGGTGGGGGCTGACGATCAGCTGGAGGAGGTGCTCTGCGAGTTCTGGCGCAACCACCTCAACGTCAGCTACACGAAGGGCTTCCCCGCGCACCTCTACATCACGCACTACGAGGCGCGCGTGATCCGTGATCACGCGCTGGGCCGCTTCCCGGACATGCTGCAGGCGTCGGCGCATCACCCGGCGATGATGCACTACCTCGACAACGCGCTCTCGCGCCGCCCGCCCAGCAGCGAGGAGCTTGCGAAGATCGCGAACAACATCCGCAACGGGGGCGGGTCGAAGGAGCGCGCGGAAGAGGCCGTGCGCATCGCCGCGACGCGCGGACTCAACGAGAACTACGCGCGCGAGCTCCTCGAGCTGCACACGCTCGGCGTGGACCGGACCTACACCCAGAAGGACGTGATCGCGGTCGCCGAGGC
>CAYGST010000349.1:3079-5223 GCA_964352415.1 uncultured Planctomycetaceae bacterium
CGCCGGAACTACCGCGCCAAGTTCAAGACGCCCAACGAGTTCCTGGTCAGCGCGATCCGCGTCACGGGAGCGGAGGTCACGGAGGACGATGCGCTCTTCGAGCCGCTGATGGCGATGGGCCAGCCGACCTACCGCTGCGACGACCCGACGGGCTACTACGACACCGCGGATGCCTGGCTCGATCCCGGCGTGCTCGCGAAGCGCTGGGAGGTGGCCCTCGAGCTGGCGGCGGGCAAGCTGGACGGCGTGCGGATCCCGCGTTCCTTCTTCGGCGACATCGGCGAGCACCGCTCGCCGCTGGCCTGGATGCAGACCCTGGTCGGCAAGATCCTCCCCGGCGGCGCCAGCACGCGGACGCTGGCGATGCTGCACGAGGTCGTCCGCGACCACACGGGGGAAGGCGGCCAGCCCGACCTCGAGAAGCTCGGTCCGCAGGTCGTCGGCCTGCTCCTCGGATCACCGGAGTTCCAACAGCAATGACGCAGCCCATCTCCAGACGCCAGCTGCTCGCCGGCGCGGCGAGTCTCGGACTCGCAGCCCAGGGGCGCGCGCTCGGACTCGGCTTCAACGGTCTCGAGGACACGGCGCAGTCCGGTCGCTCGGTCGTCGTGATCTTCCTGCGCGGCGGCGCCGACTTCCTCAACATGATCGTCCCGCGCGGGGATGAGTCCTATGAGCTCTCGCGCCCGAGCATCGCGATCGCGGACGAGGAGCTGGTCGCGCTCGATCGCGACTGGGGCCTGCACCCGTCGCTGGCGCCGCTGAAGGCGCTCTACGACGAGGAGCTGTTCGTGCCCTACGTCGGAGTCGGCTCGCCGCACCCGACGCGCAGCCATTTCGACGCTCAGGACTTCATGAGCTACGGCGCACCGGGAGATCGCACGGTCCACAGCGGCTGGTTGAACCGGTATCTGACGGCGACGCAGCCGGCGGAGGGGGAGCGCAACGAGTTCCGCGGCATCGGCATGCAGCAGCTCCTGCCGACGTCGCTGCGCGGCGAGTTCCCGATCCTCGCGGTCCCAGACGACTTCCAGAGCCCGCGCACGGGCGGCATCCTCGACTACTTCGAGAAGTTCTACGGAGCAGACGGGAAGAAGGGCGAGGGCGACGAGGAGGACGAGGCGCCGATGGACGACGGGTCCGACCGGCGCATGGACCAGGAGCCCGAGCGCGGGGCGGACGTCGTCGAGTCCGGGAAGGTCACGATCGAGACGCTGCGGCGCTTCAAGGAGATCGTCGGGCGATCGGTGGAGACGGATCATGGCTACCCGGACTCGAAGTTCGGCGCGGGCATGCAGCGCATCGCCCAGGTGCTGAAGAGCGGCGAGGGCCTCGAGGTCGCGGGGATCGACCTCGGCGGGTGGGATCATCACGCGAATCAGGGCGGCGCGCAGGGCGATCAAGCCCGAAGGCTGACGGAGCTCGCCGGCGGTCTCCTCGCCTTCCGCAAGCACATGGGCGCCAGCTTTCAGAACACGATCGTCCTCGTCATGACGGAATTCGGCCGGACGGTCCGTGAGAACGGCAGCAAGGGCACGGACCACGGTCACGGCAGCGGGATGTTCGTCCTCGGCGGAGGTCTGCGCGACGGCGTCCACGGCGACTGGCGCGGTCTCTCCACCAAGTCGCTCTACGAGGGCCGCGACGTGCCCGTCACGACGGACTACCGCGACGTCTTCGCGGCCGTCCTCAAGGAGCACCTCGACTTCAAACCGCCGAAGGGGTTCTTCCCCGGCCACAAGCCGAAGTCGATCAAGCTCTTTCGCTGAGCTAGGACGCTAGCCGCCTGCGGCGAACGCACGTCCACCACGGGCTAGAACTTCACGCCGAGGCCGAGGCTCACGCCTTCCACGTCGCCGATCACACCGCGTAGCCGGCCGTAGACCGGGGAGCGCTTGGTCTCGTACTTGAGCTCGGCGTACGCTCCGCCGTTGAAGCCGTAGAAGTCCTCGGTGATCGTGGCGAAGCCCACGTCGGTCTCCGCGCTGCCCGACAGCGTCGTGAAGTAGAGGCCGGCGGAGGGCTGGAATCCCGAGTAGTTGACGGCGATTCCGAACTCGCCCTCGAACTCGCCGTACCAGAGGAAGTAGTCGGCGAGAGCCTGTTCCTCGTAGCCGCCGACGAAGGCGACGCCCACCCGGAAG
>CAYGST010000349.1:5233-5559 GCA_964352415.1 uncultured Planctomycetaceae bacterium
CTTGCCACCGCGGCGCAGACGTCCGATCTGGGGTTCGCCGAGGATGCCGCCGCTCATGCCGAAGTTGTCGAAGTCCGTCACGAGGGACGGGTGCTCGAAGCCCTCGCCGAAGGCGGCGACGTAGCCGGAGAACTCGGAGTTCCCGAAGCTGGCGCGCACGCCGATGCGTCGACGCTCGACGTCACGAAGCTCGACGTCGGGGGCGAGGGCGGGCTCGAAGGTGATCCGGGCGAGGTCGACGTCCTCGTAGAACAGCTCCACCCGAACGTCTGAGTTCTGGCTCCGGGCGGCGCTGCTCGGCAGAGCTGCGGGGAGCGGGGCTGCGG
>CAYGST010000350.1:0-5548 GCA_964352415.1 uncultured Planctomycetaceae bacterium
CTCCACGACCCAGAGTGTCTCGCGGGATCAGCAGTGGACGAACTGCCGCGTCAGCCCGGTCAGGCGCGCGGTGAAGCGCGGCGCGGCGCCGCCCTCGACCTCGAAGGTGACGCGGGTGGTCTCCTGGGCGTCCTTCGGCAGGCGCAGCCTCAGCAGCTCGCCGTGCTCGTCGCCGCCGACCTCGACCACGCCGAGCGCCTGACCGTCGACGCTCACGCTGACGCGCGAGCGCGCGCTGTTCCATGTCCACTCGCCCTCGTGGCGGGCCAGCGCCTCGATCACGCTGCCGCGCGTGCGGGCGGGGAACCACGGCGCGGCGCCCTCGAGCTCCGCGGCGAGCTTGCGCACGAGCGCGGCGTCGCCGCCGGCCTCGAGCAGCGCGAGCAGCGCGCGCGGTTCCAGGGCAGGTTCGTGGCGACCTTCCACTGCGGATCCGCGGCTGCGCGTCGCGCGAGGACGTCGGCGACCTCGCGCGCCATCGGCGCGCGGTCCATCGCGACGAGCGCGCGCGTCGTGTGCGCGAGCGCGGCGGGGGAGAGCGACTCGCGCATGCGGTGCAGGCGATTCGCCGCGCTGAAGTCGGCGTCGCCGGACGCGGCGAGCGCGTGCACGACCATGGCCTTCAGCTCGTCGTCGGTGTGGGAGAGCTGCACGTAGCGGGCCTCGAGGAAGCGCCGGGCGCTGGAGACTCCCATCGAGGAGGGCACGAGGTCGAGCGCGCGCGCGCGGGCCAGCGCCAGCGTCGCGCGACAGGTCGAGGGCAGGTGCGAGTCCGTCGCGCCGGCCGTCCAGCCCCAGCCGCCGTCCTGGCGCTGCGTAGTCGTGAGCCGCGTAGCCAGATTGCGGACCTGCTCCCGCAGTTGGGCGGCGAGCGGACTCCCGCGCTGGCCCTCGGCGTTCATGCGCTCGAGCACGCTGCACGCGCCGAGCAGGGCGCTCGCGGCGTCGGCCTCGAAGGTGCGGCACCCGAGGGTCTCGGGCAGGCCGCCGGCGCCGAGCGCGGCGTGGACGAGCTCGAGCGAGAGCTGCGGACCGACGAGGACTTCGAGCACGCGGCCCGGCGTCTCTGCGTTCGAGAGCGTGAGGCGCGCCTCGCTCGTGGTGCGCAGGTCGCCGCTGGCCGTCGCGACGATCTCCACGCCGAAGGGGCGGACGGCGACGGTGGTGGTGTCAGCGGCGTTGCGCGCGTCGCTGGCCTCGCAGCGCAGGCGCAGCTCGACGGGCTCGGCCGTCTGTAGCTCGGGCAGCGCGTCGAACAGGACTTCGACGACGCTCGCTTCGCCGAGGACGACCTGGGCGCTGCGGGTCACCGACTCGTGGCCCTGAATGAACTCGAGCGTCAGCTCCGCACGCCCGGAGAGACGCTCGGCGTCATGAACCCGCGCGCGCACGCGCAGAGCGTCGCCCTCGGTCAGGAACAGCGGCGCGACGAGCTCGACGAAGAAGTCCTCACGCGTCACGAAGTGTGCGGTCGCGGCGCCGGCGCTCGTCCCGAGGTCGATCCCGCGCGTCGTCAGGCGCCAGCGCGTGCTGCGCTCGGGCAGCGGGAAGCGCACCTCGGCGCGTCCGCTCGCGTCGGTCACGATCGAGGCCAGCCAGAAGGCTGCGTCCGCGTCGAGCGAGGGCTGGCGGTCCGCGTTCGCGCCGCCCGCGGCGCGCAGGTTCTTGCGGCCGCCGAAGCGTCCGCCGAACTTGCCGCCCGCGCCGCCGCCGACGCCGATCACGTCGTTGAACTCGAGGGACCAGGCAGCGCCCAGGTCCTGGATCACGGCTTCCTGCTGCAGCTGCCCCCTTCCGAGGAAGAAGGCGCCCGCGGCATCCTCATCGAGCTCGCTGAGTCCCGCCAGGGCCTGCGAGCGACGATCTTCCCATTGCTTCGCGGCTTCGGCGCGGCGCACTTCGGCGAGCACCTCCGCGGCGATCTCGCGCGTGCTCCCAGCGTACTCGAACGTGCAGCTCGTCGTCGTGCGCAGCGCGGGCCACGCGCGGCGCGGCGCGGAGAAGATCCGCGCCGGGTCCGCGGTCCCGTCGGGGAAGGGGACGAAGAGCGCCTCGTCGACGACCGCCAGCGAGAGCTCTGCTTCCACCGGCTTGCCGAGCGCGTCGGTGACCTCGAGGGTGACCGTCGCCTCGTCGCCGGGCGCGTACTCGTCCTGGCCGGGCACGACGCGCACGCGCAGCTCGCGCAGCACGTCGAAGTCGGCGCGCGCCTCGTGGAACGCGTCGCCGAGCATCAGCGCGCCGGCCACGACCACGTTCGGGTAGTGGCGCGAGTCGATCGGGAGCTCGATGCGGTTGTGGCCGGGCTTCAGCGGCTCGATGCGGTGATCGAGGACGCGCTCGGCCTCGATCGTCAGCAGCGCGAGCCCCGCGCCGGCGCGGTTGTGCAGATCGACGACGAGCGTCTCGCCGACGCGCGCGACGTCCGCCTCGGACAGGATCCGCAGCCGCACCTCGTCCTCCTCGCCCGAGACGTAGACGGTGGCTTCGCTGACGACCGTGTTGCCGAAGCGGTCGGTGCCTTCGATGCGCAGGGTGTGCCAGCCGCCGTCGGGGAGCGCGACCGAGGCCGTGCCCGCGCCGCTCTCCGGATCGGTGACGAGCTCGCGCTCGAGGACGAGGCGCTCGCTCGTGCCGCCCTCGGGGCCGGTGACGCGCCGCAGGGCGCGCAATTGCAGCGTACGGCCGATCGGATCACCGTTCGGCGCTGCGGTGGACGCGCGCACGGAGACGCGGTCGCCGGCCAAGAACAGGTCGCGATCGACCTCGATCGTGGCGCGGAACGCGCGCACGGCGAGCCACGCTCTGCCGGTGGTCGTCACGCCCTCCTGCGTCAGCTGCACGCGCACTTCCAGCGGGCCTTCGGAGGCGTACTGCGACGTCTCGAAGCGCAGCTCGGCACGGCCGTCCGCGTCGGTCACCAGCGCGCCGCTCGTTCCGTCCGGCAAGGCGTAGGTCAGCGGAGCGTTCGAGACGGGCGCGCCGTAGTAGTAGCGGGCTTCGAGCGCCGCGACGACCTCCTCGCCGCGGTAGTAGACGTCGCGCGCGAACTCGAGCGAGAGCTCCAGGGTCTCGAGGCGGTAGCGCTCGACGAGGAAGGTCGTCCCGAAGGTCTCGCCGGCCTCGTCGCGCACGTTGATCGTGTAGGCGCCAGTCGGCGCGAGTGCGTCGAGCCGCAGCGTGCCATCGAGCGTGCCGAAGCGTCCGAGCCTGGCCTCCTCGCGATGCAGCGTCCGCCCGCTGACGTCGCGCACGATCACGTCGTAGCGCTCCTCGGTGGAGAACAGCGCGCCGCCGGTGAGTGACTCGCGCACCAGCGCGCGCCAGCGCACCTCGTCGCCCGGTTTGTAGGCGGGCCGGCTCGTGTAGACGAGCCGGCGCGGCGTGGCGTCGCTGGTGACCTGCAGGCCGTCGAGGCTCAAGCCGTCGGAGGCGCAGTGACCGTCACGAACGGCGAGCACGCGCACCTCGTCCGCCGCGCGCAGATCCGTCAGGTCGAGCCGCGCGACGCCGCCGGAGTCGGTCGTGAGCTCGTGGAACTCGGGTGCCTCACCGTCCCCGAGCGGCGGGCGCGCGACGAGCACGCTGACGTTCGCGGCCGCTGAGTTCGCGCGCATGTCCTGGGCGTAGACGAACACCTCGGCGCGCGAGCTCTTGACGATCACGTCGATGTCACTGCGCACGAGCAGGGTCGTGGCGCGGCGCTCGTGGGTGGAGAGGGCGACGGCCCACACGCCGGGGCCCTCGACGGGCAGCTCGATCTCGCGCTCGATCCACGCGAAGCGGCGGTAGTCCTCGACCTGGTACGTGAACGAGTGATCGGGTGCGATCAGGTCGAGGTCGAGGTCTTCGATCGAGCGGTGCGTCAGGTGCTTGCGGAAGTAGGCTTCGAGATCGACGCGGTACAGCGCGACCTCGATCGTCTCCACGTTGCGCAGCTCGGCGGCGACCCGCGCGGTCTCGTCGGAGCGCCAGACTCGCTCGGTGCGCACGCCCAGCGTCTCGCGGGTCATCTCGATCAGGCGGTTGCGCGCTTCACCGGCGTACGCGCCGAAGCTGCAGCGCTGGTAGGTCAGGATCGCGGTCTCGAGCTCGTCGGTGCGGGTCTCCTGCAGGCGGCCCGTGGCGTACAGCGCGTGGGACGCCAGGTCGGACTGCGGGTACTTCTCGGCGAGCTTCGCCCACTGCCCGATGGCCTGGGCGTAGGCGGCGGCGATCGCGGCCTCGGCGCCGTCGTTCTCGCGCAGGTCGTCGCCCTCGTCGCGGTGCAGCCGGCCGAGGTCGAAGTAGACCTGCGCGGCGCGGGAGTCCAGCGGATGACGTTCGAGGAAGCGACTCCACGCGTCGCGCGCGCCGGCGAAGTCGCGGGCGGCCTCCAGGCGTGTCCCGCGGGCGTACTCCGCTTCGAGGATCAAGCGCTGCGCGTTGCCCCACGCCGGACCGTTCGGGTGCAGCTGGATGTACGTGGTGAAGGTCCCGATGGCCTCCTCGAGTCGGCCCTGCGAGTAGAGCAGCTGGCCCTTGTCGAAGCGCGCCGCCTGCGCGAGGCGCGCGGCCTCCTCGCGCTGTTCGACGGAGTCCGTCGCGGGCAGGGGACGCTCGAGGACGTCGTCGTAGGCGGCGAGGGCCTCCTCGGTGCGTCCGAGGTCGCGCTGGATCCGAGCGATGTCGCTGGCGGCCCTGACGGTGCGCGGGTGCGCCGGACGCTGGTCCATGAAGCGGCGCAGCGCGGCGATCGCGAGCAGCCGCTGGTCGAGCGTGCCCTGGAACCAGAGCCGCGCGGCGGCGTAGCGCGCGTCGCCGGCGAGGGCGTCGAGCGCGCGCCGGCGCTCGTCGTCGCCGAGCTCGAGCGAGCGCGGCGGCCAGATGTCGCCCTCGAAGCTCGCCTCGATCCGTCCGGCGAGGTCCTCGAAGCCGCGGCGGGCGGCCTCGGCCTGGCCGGCGCGCTCGAGGGCTTGGGCCTGTTCGTAGAGCGCCTCGGGGCGTCGCTCGCGCAGGCCCTCGGGCCTCGCGAGTCCGTCGAAGCGGGCGAGGTACGCCGTCCAGAGCGTCGCGGCGCCGCTCGTGTGCCCGGCGCGGCTGGAGCACAGCGCGCGGCGGAACTGCGCGTGCTCGACGAGGTCGCTGGGCAGGTCGAGCTCCAGAGCGCGGGTGTAGAGCTGCAGGGCCCGTTCGTAGTCCGTGGTCGCCTCGGCCGTCGGGGCCTCGGGCGGCGTCGAGAGCGCATCGGCCGTGTCCAGGTAGATCGCCGCCAGCTCCCGGCGCCGGCCCTCGGCGCGCAGCTCGGCGACCCCGCGTTCGTAGAGCGCCTCCGCGCCCTCGAAGTCACGTAGCTCGCGCAGGAGCTCCGCGCGCGCGAAGGAGGCCTTCAGACGCCAGGCACTCTCTGGAAAGGCGCTCTCGAGACGCTGCCACTCAGAGGCGGCGCCCTGGAGGTCGCCGGCGTCCGCGAGGGCGCGGCCCCGTAGGAACGCCCAAAGGTCGGCGTCCCCGGGAGCTTCGCGCTCGAGCGACTCCAGGAGAGGCAGGGCCGCGCGGGGTGTCCGGT
>CAYGST010000351.1:0-5545 GCA_964352415.1 uncultured Planctomycetaceae bacterium
CCGGGGCCGTCAGGACGATCGACCGCGCACCAATCCGAACCTGCGGGCGGCTCAGTCGCGGCGCGACGGTCTCGGTGGTGCGGGCGGCGGCGGCGGACGTCGCGGCGGCGGCCCGCGTCGAGGTGGGCCCGGCGGCGGTCCGGGGCGTGGACGCGACGGGCGTCGCGGCAAGGGCGAGGGCGACGAGTACGTCGACCTGAAGAAGCTCAACAAGACGACCGAGACGCCCACGAACAACCCGTTCGCCAACTTCTTCAAGAGCGACGACGAGGGCGCTGCGCAGGAGTAGATCGCTTCGGCGGGAGGCGGCCCACGGCGCGTCCCCTCCGGCAAGCACAGAGCCCCCGGCACGCGCGGCGTGCCGGGGGCTCTTCCATGGGCAGCCGCGCGTTTTGCCGCGCGACTCCTTGTTTCGTGTCGGCTACTCCTCGCCTTCCTGCTTGAAGGCCTCCCAGGCCTCGTCGAGGGTGTCCGTGGTCGGCTCGGGAGTCTCGGTCGGGAGCAGCGACGGCGTCGAGTCGAGGGAGAGTCTCAGCTTGCCCTCGCCAGCGTTCTTGTCCTTGTCGATGCCGGCCGTCGAAGTCTCGCTCGTGCCGGTTTCGGCCGGGATCGGCGAGCCGAGGTCATCGAGGGAGTCGAGCAGCCCGAGACCTTCGTCGCCGGCGTCCTCGGTGTCGGAGCCCCCGAGGCCGAGCCCGGGACGATTCTGACGATCCGGGCGGAGACTCGAGACCAGCGGGGCCTCGTCCTCGATCTCGTCGAGGACGCCGAGGCCCTCCGACTTGACGCTCTTGGGCACATTGACGTTGTCCCAGTCGAACGACGCCGGGTGCGGTACCTCGTTCTCCTTCGACGCGCTCACCTCGTCCTCGAGGTCGACGAAAATCTCGAGCTCCTCGTCGGTCGTGGTCGCCTTGCTGTCGAACTTCGGCGTGGTGTCGAGCTCGAGCTTGGGCGTGGAGCCCGCCGAGATCGACGCCGCGGCCTTCTGGGTCGCTTCGAGCTGGGCCTCGCTGGCCTCAGCCACGCGGCGCGTCGTCTCCTCGAGGGAGGCGAGTTGCTCGCCGAGCTGGCAGCAGGTCGCGGTCAGCCCGCGGAGCTGGTCCTGGCTGCCGGTGACCGTGCTGCTCAGCTCGCCGATGCGACCGTCGAAGTCCGTGAAGCGGCCACCGAACTTCGTGTCGTGCGCGCCGAGGCGCTCCTCGATCTTGCGGTCGAGCTGGTCGACGCTGGCGGCGAGGCGGAAGGTCGCATCGACCTGCATGCCCGTGGACTCGGTCTCGGACTGCTCCTTGACCATGTGCATCACGGCGCGGTTGCCCTCCTTCAGCTCGCCGAGCTCGGCGTGCAGGCGCGTCATGCGCTCGACGAGGTGCCGCATCCCGATCCCGAGGGTCGTGACGATCTCCATCGAGTCCTCGGCCGCGCGCAGCTGCCCGCCGACGGTGTTGACCCGGCCGATGACGACGCTGAGAGCGGTGCACAGCACGCCGGTCCCGAAGAGGACGCCGGAGTCGAAGCCGACCTGGCCGAGCTTCTTCGCGATCCAGCCGAGTTCGGGAACGAAGCCCGGACCGAAGGCCAGCGCGAGTCCGGCGCCGGTGGCGATCAGTCCGCCGGTGGCGAGGAGCCCCGTCCAGACCGCTCCGTTCGTCGCCTTCTTCGGCTCCTGTTCCTCTTGCTTCGTGTTCTCGTTCGAACGCTGCATAGTCAGATTGATTCCCGCTAGCCGTCGGCCCTGTGGGGGGGCGGCGGTCCCTGCTTCGAGTGGAAAGTCGACTCGCCTGGGGGGACGGCCCAACCCCTCCAAGAAGAGACGGCCCCAGCGAGTGTCCCCAGGGGTCGGAATCCGCCGTGTGCGGTCTTGAGCCAATCAGGGATCCCTGGCCCGCACCCCTCACCAGGCTTCGGCGCCCTCGGCCCCAGCCGGCCGCCTGCGGCGGCCTCTCGCCTCCGGTCCCGGGCGGCTACACTGGGGGCTCAACCGCGCCCGAGAGGAGGACCCTTGGCCCACACGAAGCAGATTCACGGCATCGCCGTCGCGCCCGGACTGGCGATGGCGCCCGTCCACGTCATTCGTGCCGCGCCCGAGGTCGTCCCGACCTGGTCGCTGCGCGAGGACGAGGTCCTCGCGGAGGTCCAGCGGCTCGATCAGGCGATCGAGCTCGTCAGCAAGACCCTCGATGCCCAGCGGCAGAAGCTCCTGTCCACCAAGGGCTCGGAGCAGGAGGCCGAGATCTTCACGGTCCACCGGATGATCCTCCAGGACCCCTCGGCCCTGGCGAAGGTCCAGCGGCGCATCGCCGAGGAGCGGCTCAACGCCGAGGCCTGCGTCCAGCACCTGGTGAAGACCCTCGAGCGCACCGTCAGCGGATTGGAGGGCAACAGCGTGCGAGGCTACGGCGCCGACCTCTCCGAGCCCTGGCGCATCGTGCTCCAGGAGCTGATGAGCTCCGAGCGCGAGGCCTTCGTCTCGACGGGGGAGCGGGTGGTCCTGGCAGCTTCGGAGCTGACGCCCCACGTGGTGACCTACCTCGACCGTGATCGCGTGATCGCCGTCATCTGCGAGACGGGCGGGCGCTTCTCCCACGGCGCCGTCCTGGCGCGCTCCTTCGGCTTTCCTTGCGTCGTCGGCATCCCGAATCTGCTCGGCCGGCTCGAGCAGGGCATGCGCGTCGTCGTCGACGGCGACGCGGGCACGGTGGAGCTGAACCCGGACCCCGAGGCGGTCGATCACTTCCTCGAGCGTCATACGCGGCGCGTCGCGCTGCTCGAGCGCCTCCAGGAAGGCGCGAGCCTCCCCAGCGAGACGAGCGACGGCTACGCGTTCCACACCCAGGTCAACGTCGAGAGCGTCCGCGATATCGACGTGGAGGGCTTCGATCCCGGCCACACCGACGGCGTCGGGCTCCTGCGCACCGAGTTCCTCTACATGGAGCGGACCTCGTTCCCGTCGGAGGACGAGCAGTACCGCCTGTACCGACGCCTGATCGAGGGCTTCCAGGGCAGCTCGGTCACGATTCGGACGCTGGACATCGGCAACGACAAGCAGCTGCCGTACTTCAAGACGCCGCACGAGGTGAACCCCGCGCTCGGCTGGCGCGGCGTGCGCGTCTCGCTCGAGTGGCAGGACCTCCTGCGCGTTCAGCTGCGCGCGATCCTGCGCTCGAGCGCCCACGGTCCGGTGCGCATCTTGTTCCCGATGGTCGGCTCCGTCGACGAGGTGGTGCGCCTGCACCAGATCTTCGACGAAGTGCGCGAGCAGCTCTCCGAGCAGGGCTACGAGTTCGCCGCGGACCTGCCGGTGGGGATCATGGTGGAGGTGCCGAGCGCGCTGCTCGTCCTGCCGCGCATCCTGAAGGAAGTCGACTTCGTCAGCGTCGGCACGAACGACCTGGTGCAGTACCTGCTCGCCTGCGACCGCGACAACCCGTGGGTCGCGAAGCTCTACGACCCGTATCACCCGGCGGTCGTCTGGGCCCTCGACTTCGTTGCGCAGAGCGCGCGCGAGGCCGGCAAGGCCTGCACGGTCTGCGGCGAGCTGGCGGGGGACTACGCGACGGCGCTGCTGCTGCTCGGCATGGGCTACACCGGCGTCTCGGTGGCCCCGAACTTCGTTGCCCAGGTGAAGTACGCGCTGCGCGAGACGAGCCTCGAGGACGCGCGCAGCCTGGCCGCGACGGTCCGCGCCCTCGACTCGGGAACTCGCATTCGAGAGGTGCTCGAGGAGACACGCCGCAGGCTCCACGACGGCCTCCAGACCCGCGCCGGCAGCGACTGATCCGACGAAGTGCCCCTCACGGCCCCGAAAAGGGGGTGGCCGGGGCCGAACGGGACGGCGGTCGCAAGCCCCTCCCTGTCCCCGTCTTGGGAGAGTCACTCCGCCGATGCGACTCCGTCCTCGAAATCGAGCTAGGAGTTTTGTATTGGTAGGCGGGTCAAGGGATTCCGAACGCGTGGCTTTCCGGGAGAAGGACCGGATAAGAACGCCCATTTCGGAGTCCCTCTGCTAGACTGCCGAACAGCCGATTTCAGGAGGAGGAGATTGCGCGCATCGAGGTGGGGAGGTGATCAGTCCGATCGTCCTCGCAGGGGCCGTTGGTCCCAAGCGGAGATTGGGCGACTGAAGGAGATGTACGGGCTCAGGCCCGATGACTACATCGCCAAGGAGCTGAACCGCCCTAAGGCATCCATTCAGCGTATGGCGGAGACTCTGTTCCCGCCGATCGAGCGCGCTGGGCCGTGGACCGACGCCGAGGTGGATCGCATGAAGCGGTACCTCGGCGTTTGTGATGTCGAGGTCATCGCCAGGATCTTCGGCCGCGCCCTCGCGGACATCCGCGCCAAGATCGCCGAGCTCGACGAGAACAAGGTCGACCGCGAGTGGACCCACGAGGAGATCGCCGACCTGAAGCGCCTCTACGGCACCCGCACCGACGAGGACATCGCGCGGATCTTCCAGCGCCCCCGATCCTCCATCTCCGACAAGGCCACCGAGCTCTGTCTCGCCAAGGACAAGGCCTTCGTCCGCAAGATCTCCGGCGACGAGGTCACGACGCGCATGCCGCGCTGGACCAAGAAGGAGATCGAGATGCTCAAGGAGATGTACCCGGTGCACTCCAACCTCGAGATCGCCCAGCTGCTCAACCGGTCGGTCAAGAGCGTGGTCTCCAAGGCCCACAACATCGGCCTGAAGAAGGACCCGCAGCGCTTGCAGGAGATGGGCCGCCAGAACGTCTCCCTGCGCTACTCCCGCAACGAGGAGGGGGGCGAGGTGCTCACCGACGAGGCCTCCACCGACGGGAACGCCAGCGACGAGTCCGCCGCCAAGCAGGGCGACACGAGCGCCGGAGACCAGCGCGCCGGGGCGGAGGGAGCCCCGGGCGGCCAGGAGAGCGCCACCGAGACGAAGAACCAGCAGGGTGCCGGCGACGACACCCTGCCCGCGCAGGATGGCGGCGACGCGCCCCCGAAGGCGGACAGCGCCGAGAGCTGAGCGCGGCACTGACTCAGCACGGAACACCCGCGGGCCCGCTCCTCGACTCGAGGAGCGGGCCCGCGGTTCATTCCGCGCGCGGCCGCGGTCAGGGATGGGCCAGCTTCATGCAGAAGACCGAGCCGCCCGACTTGAGGAACTCGCCGGTCTCGACCTCGTGGACCTCGAAGCCGCGCTCCGCGAGCTCGCGCACCACCTGTGTCGCGCCGCGCTGCAGCACGACGACGCGCCGCTCGCCGCCGAGGTCGGGCGCCCAGGCGTTGCAGGCGAAGGCGCCGCTCGCCTCGTCGGCGGGCACCTCGATCGCGTCTTCGAACAACTGCCGCACGAGCGCCTGACCGTCCCCGTCGAACGCGCCGGGCGTCCACAGGCACGTGCGCTCGTCGAGCGGCGCGAGGCAGGTGTCGAGGTGGTAGAAGCCGGGGTCGACGAGGTCGAGGGTCACGACCGGCAGCTCGTAGCGCTCTGCGAGCTCCTCCCACGCCGCGCGCGACGTGCGCGGACCGACGCCGCCCCACAGCAAGCGCCGCCGCGGGTGCCACAGCCCGT
>CAYGST010000352.1:0-5509 GCA_964352415.1 uncultured Planctomycetaceae bacterium
CCGTTCTGGTTCAAGGTCGACGGTGACGGCGACGGCGTCTCCGAGCTCGTCGCGGCTCCCCCCACCATCGAGGTGCTGCCCGGCCCGCCCGCGCGGCTCACGGCGACCCTCACCAGCACCTCCACCGTCGGCGGCGAGGCCTACTTGACCCTCGCCGTGCTCGACGTGATGGCGAGCACGGGCTGTCACGTGAGTGGCCGCCTGCAGCTCGAGTCGCAGCCCGAGGGCCTCGGGCTGCCCGCGAGCGTCGCACTCCAAGAGGTCGATGGCGGCGTGCTACGCATCCCGATCGAGACGCCGACCGCCGGTCTCTTCCGCGTGCGCGCACAGCTCGAGGCCGAGTCGCTCGAGGTCGCCGCGCTCAGCAATCCGCTGCGCGTCGGCGACGGACTCGCACCGGTCCTCTGGGGCGACCTGCACGGTCACTCCAACCACTCCGATGGCACGGGGACCCCCCACGACTACTACGCCTACGCGCGTGACGTCGCCGGCCTCGACTTCGCGGTGCTGACCGACCACGACCACTTCGGCGTGCGCTTCCTCGACGCGAACCCGGAGATCTGGAACGAGATCCAGGCCGAGGTCGACGCGTTCGACGAGCCCGGCCGCTTCGTCGCGCTGCTCGGCTACGAGTGGACGAGCTGGCTCTACGGTCACCGCCACGTCGTCTACTTCGACGGCGAGGGCGAGGTGCTGAGCTCCGTCGGGGCCAGCACGACGACGCCGCAGGAGCTGTGGGACGCGCTGAGAGGTCGCGACGCGCTGACCTTCGCCCACCACTCCGCGGGTGCCCCGGTCGCAACCGACTGGTCCTTCGAGCCCGACCCCGTGCTCGAGCCCGTGACGGAAGTGATGAGCGTGCACGGGAGCAGCGAGGCCGCCGACTCCCCGTCGGGGGTCCGCGGTGGGATTCCGGGCAACTACGTGCGCGACCAGCTCGAGCGAGGGCTGCGCCTCGGCTTCGTCGGGAGCGGCGACAGTCACGATGGACACCCGGGACACGCGCACCTCTCGCCGCTCGCCGGATACCGGACGACGCGACCGGACCCCTCTGGACGTCGGCCGCCAGAACGGCTCGGCACCGGCGGGCTCGCGGCCGTGCGCGCGGAGCGCGTCGATGCAGGGGCGCTGCTGGAAGCGTTTCGCGCCCGGCGCACCTACGCCACGAGCGGGCCGAGGATCCTGCTGGAAGTCGGACTCGACGGGCACCGCATGGGAAGCACCGTGGCCGCCAGTGAGCTCCAGAGCCCTGCGCCACTGACGCTGCGCGTCGCGGGGACGGCGGAGATCGAGCGCGTCGAGGTCATCCGCCGCGGCGCCCCGATCCTCGCCAGCGGCGGCGGCGGTCGGTGGGAGCTCGGGCTCGCGACCGAGCTCGAGGACCTCGCCGCCGGCGACTTCGTCTACGTTCGCGTGGTGCAGCGCGATGGCGGGCTCGCGTGGTCGAGCCCGTTCTTCATCGACTGAAGCCCGCGCGGCCGTCGACGACGACCGCCGCGTGTTGAGCGGTCAGCTTCGCTCAGGCAGAGCGACGCATCGGCGGCGCGCCCGGATCCTCGACCACGACCTGGTTCCGCCCGCCTTGCTTGGCCGCGTAGACGGCCTGGTCCGCCGCCTTCAGTAGCTGCTCGAAGTCCTCCATGTCGAGGGTCCGCTCCGCCACGCCGAGGCTCATCGTCACGTGATGATCGGTCTCCTGCCAGCGAATGGGACGTGCGCTGACCGCGGCGCGCAGCCGCTCGGCCGCGTTCGCAGCCTCCTCGGCGGTGGAGTTCGCGCAGATGACGAGGAACTCCTCACCACCGACGCGGCAGACGTCCTCTTCCTCGCGACAGGAGTCGGCGAAGATCGAAGCGGTCTCGCGCAGCACGGCGTCGCCAGCGTCGTGACCGTAGGAGTCGTTGATCTTCTTGAAGTGGTCGATGTCCATGCTGATGACGGACACCGGCTTGGAGGTTCGGCTCGAGGCCTCCCAGGCTTGACCGAGGCGCTTCATCGCGTAGCGCCGATTCGAGAGGCCGGTGAGCGGGTCCGTCAGTGCAGCGGCGCGCAGCTTTCGAGTCAGGACCTGGAGGTCCATCATGTGCTTCTCCTGCTTGCGCTTCTCGCTCTCGACCTGCGTCTGCAGTGAGATGATGCGGCGCCCAGCGCGAATTCGCGCGAGCAAGATCCTCGGGTTGAACGGCTTGGTCACGTAGTCGTCGACGCCGGCATCGAACGCACGGACGATGGCGTCCTCCTCCTCATTGCCCGTGAGCAAGAGGAAGTAGATCCGCTGGCCGGTGGGGATGCGCCGGAGCGACTCACACAGTCCGATGCCGTCGAGACCAGGCATCATCCAGTCGGCCACGACCATCTGCGGGCACTCTTGGAGAGCGATGCGCAAGGCGGACTCTCCGTCGCGCGCCGTCGTGACGTGGTGGCCCGCCTTGATCAAGTGGCGCTCCAGCATCTTGAGCGTGACCGGGTCGTCGTCGACGGCCAGGATCCGCAGCGCATCGTTGCCGGGCTGCAAGAACTGGGTGGTCGAGCGCTGCGCCGCCTTACGCGTCTCGTTCGCCGCCTCGACGGTCGGGCTGCCGGTCCCCTTCTTCACGGCTCGCTCGACGGCCTCGTCCAGCTCGTCGAAGTTCGCCTGGCGGGCCGTCGGGATGCCGAGCACCTGCCCCCACTCGCGCCACTCCGAAGCGGTGGCGTTGCACACCTTGTGGAACTCCTCCACCTCGAGGCCGCTGAGCCTCTCGAGCTCGCGGAAGTCGGACGCGAGCCGGTGCCAGGTGTCGAGGTCCGAGTCGTCGTCCGCGAGGAATAGAGCGCCGATCACGTCGGCGGCGCGCAGCACCAGCGTCAGGTCGTCGAGGCCCCCTTCGATGGCGGCGAGGTCACAGTCCTCGAAGTCACGGGCAGCCTTGCAGAACTCGTTCGGAAGTCCCCAATCGAGCAGCATGCACGCGGAGATCTCGCGGTGGTTGATCTCGAACTGCTCGGTCTCGGCCTGGCAGAAGTCCGCTGGCGTACGGACGCCGGCGTCTTCGATGATCTCCCCGTAGGCCTCGGGGTGAACGCTGGCCAGAGCCAGGGAGCCGACGCTGCCGAGCAGGCCGAGGATGTACATCTCAGCCGGCACTCCGACGCCGAGCACGCGCGAGAGACGCTGCGCGGTGACGGCGCGGGCCAGGGATTGCGACCAGTAGTAGTCGTAGTCGAAGTCGGCGCAGCCGCCGGAGCGGTTCGACGCGACGAGCGAGAGTCCGAGCGCGATGTTGCGAACCGTGCGGATCCCCAGGCGAATCGTGGCCTCACCGATGGTCGTGATGGGCTCGACCGCGCCGGACTCGGCCGAGTTCGCGATCTTCAGGAGCCGCCCCGTCAGGGCGGAGTCCGCGGCGATCGCCTGGCTGATCTCCTCGGTGGAGAAGTCGTCCCCCTGGGTCAGGCGTAGGATCTGCATGCCGACGCCCGAGGGCGTGGGCAGCTGGCCGGTCATGCGCAGCTCTTCGAAGGTCTGGGTGTGCATCGGTGGCGGTGAATCGGGGGGATCGGGTCTCGAGATCGGTCGGGTCGACGTGAAGCGCGGGTGGACTCAGAGCCTGTGAAGGAATCGCTCGCGCTTCTCGGCGCGTCGCGGTCGTGTCCCGACAAGCCGCCCTGCGGGCGCAACGCCGGCCGTTTCGGAGGAGGGGCAACGCAGCTCGGGGCGCGAGCGAGGCGTGGCGCGGAGTGTGATGGATTTCTTCACAGGCTCTCAGTCGCGGAGCCGTCGAAGCTCGGCTTCGAAGGCCTGGTAGGCGCTGTGGCAGCTCGCGTGCGTCTCGCGGAAACCGGAGGCGTCGCTCTCGCGCGCCGCCAACTCGAGGTCCTTGCAGAGCTGGCTGAACATGACAGCCCCCATGTTCGCGGAGGACGACTTGAGCGTGTGCGCGGCGCGGCGCATGCCGTCGAGGTTCTGCGCGTCGAGCGCCTCCTCCATCTCGGCCAGGCGCGCGGGGGCGTCCTCGAGGAACAGCTCGATGAGCTCGAACAGAAGCTGAGGGTCCTCTTCGCCACCGAGCTCTCGGAGCTCGTCGATCACGGCGAGGTCGAGGACCTGCGGATCGGGCCTGGACGTGGATTCACTGGCGGTCATGGGGAGGCGTGCGAGTCGGCTGGCCGGGGAGAAGCGTCGCGCACGGGGTGAGCGCGATCCCCGATCGGGGTCTCGCACAGTCTTCGGGCAGCCGCTGCACCCAACTCCAGCCAAAGGGAGCATTCCCCGGGGCGGCCCCGCCAAGCCGCGAGGGCACTGCCCGCGGCCCCCACGAAGAGAGCCCACACGCCGACCCGAAGGTCGCCGCATGGGCCCAGAGGAGAGAGTTCGGTGGGCGCTGCCCGGTGGTGTCTAGACCAGGAAGGGGTCGACCGCCTTGCGCAGCCCCGGGGTGTTCATCTTCGCGATCGCGCGCACCTGGATCTGGCGCACCCGCTCCAGGCTGACGCCCAGCTGCTCGGCGATCTCGGCCAGGGTGTGCTCCTCGCCGCCCTCCAGCCCGAAGCGCAGTCCGATCACGAAGCGCTCGCGCTCGCTCAGCCGCTCCAGGGCCATCTGGACGCCGTCCTCCAGGCTGACGTCCTCCATGTTGGCGTTGTACAGACCGTCGGGATCGTCCGAGGCCAGGGTGTCGCGCAGCGACAGGCCACCGTCGTCGGAGTTGCCCAGGGTCGAGTCGATCGAGTGCGTGGAGCGCGCAGCGCCCAGCGCGGACTCGACCACCTTCTGACCCAGTTCGGTCTCCTCCGCGATCGCCTTGGCGTCGTGCGGCAGGTGGCCCAGACGCTCGACCGCATCGCGGACGTGCTTCATGGCCTTCTGCAGGTAGACGGGCACGCGAACGGTGTTGCCGTGGTTGTACAGGAAGCTGCGGAACGCCTGGTTCAGCCAGTGCACCGCGTAGGTCCGGAACAGCAGGCCCCGGCGCCAGTCGAAGCCATCGACGGCGCGGAACAGCACCGAAGCCCCTTCCTGAATCAGGTCCATGCGACTGACGCGGGTGTGCGCATAGCGCTCCACGTTGATCAGCACCAGGTACAGGTTGCGCTCGACCAGTTCGGTGCGCAGCGCGTGCAGCTCGTTCCAGCGACGCAGGACCTCGTCCGGGAAGGCGGACTCACCGGCCTGCCCGCGGCCGCCGGCCTCGGGAGCCTTGGGCAGCTGATCGGCGATGTCCTCCGGAGCGATTCCGGCGCGCTCCAGAGCTCGCTCGTAGCGAACTCGAGCGAACTCGATGCGACGGGCCAAGCAGGCCTCGTCTTCGCGGCTCTGGATCTCTATGCGGTCCACCTCCTGGCGGAACTGCTCTTCGATCGACTGGGAGCGACGCTCCGAGTGCGAGCCGGTGTCGCGACGCCAGGACTCCGGGTCGTGGATCTCCAGGTCGCTGCCCTTGCGGTCGTAGTCATCGACCAGGGTCTTCAACTGCGAGTCGTAGTCCTCGACGGACTGAGCCAAGCGGCTCAGTTTTCCGTCCAAGGC
>CAYGST010000353.1:0-5508 GCA_964352415.1 uncultured Planctomycetaceae bacterium
TTCCGTACCAGACGATGCCGTCGACGACGGGCACGCTGGCGGGATCGAACTCGCCCTCTTCCACGTACTCGAAGTCGAACTCGTCCGCGGGTTTCGATGAGGTCGTCGCCGGATCCTGCGCGGCCGGGAAGGCCGCGCCGGTCAGGAGAAGGGCAAGGGATAGGCTGATCATGTCTAAAGAGGACTCGAGTAGGTGTGCCCGCAGTTGCGATGGCTGCTGGGCGTGATCTTGAGGAGGGGGGCGTCTGCGCTATCGAGACGCATCGACAGTATCGGCAGCCGACCTCGGGGTCGCCTTATAGGCCGTCTTCAAATCGGGAGCCAGCATGACAGAAAATTTGGAGACCCGCGACTCCCCGGAGTTGAAATCATAAGGGCCATTTGGAGCCCATTTGGACCGCTGTGGGGGTCTCCAGGCGGTGGCGCGGCTCTGGATCGAGGGTCTCTCGGCAGGGCCGACCGACCGCCATCGGGCAGGGGTTCATGAGCGGACGCCTGGACGTTCACAAGGGTCCCGGACGGTCTCCCTTCGCCCCGGCGGATCGACCGGGGCGACGCGCTTCGACGGCGGCCGCGGCCCGACCCGCGCGGGAGGGGCCCCTCGCGTCGACGACTCGAGAATCGCTCGCCCTCGAGTTCTAGCTCGCGACACCATCGCCTAGGGTGCGCCCATGCCCCCGTTCACCTTCGATGCGCACGTGGACACGTTGCAGCTCGCGCTCGAGCTCGGCGCAGACCTCGGGACCGATTCGCCCGGGCAACTCGACCTGCCGCGGGCCCGCGCCGGCGGGCTCGACGGCGCCGTCTTCACCGCTTGGGTGAACCCGAAGTACATGGCTCCCGAACGGGGCGGCGCGCGCGCGCGGGCCGAGCAGCTCTTCGACTCGATGGACGCCCTCATCGCCGCGCACCCGGACGCCGTGCAGCTCGTGCGCACGCAGGCCGACTGGCGCGCCGCCCGCGCCGCCGGCCGCTTCGCCCTCGTCGCGGGCATGGAGGGCGGCCACCCGCTCGAGGGCTCGCTGCGCACCCTCGAGCACTTCGCCGAGCGCGGCCTGCGCGTCCTCACGCTCGTCTGGAACAACCACCTCGACTGGGTGCGCTCCTGCGTGCCGGGCGAGGCCCCGGGCGTGCCCGAGGGGCTCTCGGCCTTCGGCGCGCACCTCGTCGGCCGCTGCAACGAGCTCGGGATCGTCGTCGACCTGTCCCACGCCGGCGAGCGCTCCTTCTTCGACGCCGTCGAGGCGAGCTCGAAGCCCGTCGTCGCGAGCCACTCGGGCTGCAAGGCCCTGCACGACCACCCGCGCAACCTCAGCGACGACCAGCTGCGCGCCCTCGCGGCGGTCGGCGGCGTCATCGGGATGCCGTTCCTGCCGTCCTTCCTCGACGCGGACGCGCAGCGCGCCTCGGTGGTGGCGCGCAAGACGCAGGGCTACCGCGATCTGCGCGCGGAGACGGACGCGGGCCTCGAGGTCGAGCGCACGCGCCACCTCGCGGGGACGCTCGCCCCGCTCCCGATCGAGCGCCTGGTCGACCACGTCGCGCACGTCGCCGAGGTCGTCGGCATCGAGCACATCGGCCTCGGCTCCGACTTCGACGGCATCGTCACGACCGTCGAAGGGCTGGAGGACGCGTCGGGCTACGGCGCGCTGGTCGAGCCGCTGCGCGCGCGCGGCTTCGACGAGGCGGAAGTGGCGGCGGTGATGGGCGGGAACCTCGAGCGCGTGCTGCTCGGGTGCTTGCCGGTCGGCTGACGCGCTCGATCGCCGAGGTCCGTCCCCGAGTCGACACCGCGGACGACGTTCCGTAGTCGGGCAGCCGCTCCGCCGGTCGCCGGTTCGGGCCGAAGGTGTCGAACAGTGTGGGCGCCTCCGTCGGGGCGGGGGACGGCGCAAGGCTCTCGTGGCCGAGGTGCTGCAGGATGCGCACGATCGTCTGGGGGCCTCCGACCGCCACGAGCTCGGCCCCGTCACGTTCCCGACCGGAGAGCTGGACGTCTGGGTCGAGTGCCTCACCGGCGACGAGTCCTCTGGCCCCTGGCAGGTCGAGCTCGAGCGACCTCGAGCCCACGCCAGGGATCCGAGGACGCGGATCACTCCTGGCTTCGCGCGGCCTTGTAGCGCTCGAGGTCGTTCTCGATGCGCTGGATCATCACCTCGTTCGTGATCCCCGGCGCGTCAGCAAGGGCCGTCTCGGCCAACGCGATGGCCTCGTCCACCCGCCCGTTCGCGAACAGGGCCAAGGCCAGGGTCTCTCGCACCATGACCAGCATCGGTCCGGCATGGTCGTCCGAGGCCATCAGGTCCTCGGCCAGCTCCAGGGCCAGCTCGGGGTTCTTCAGGTGCTCCTCCACCTCGAGCAGGGCCCGGACCCCCGTCCCGACGGCCTCGATGCCCGGGTCCTTGGCGATCTCGTCCTGCACGGCCAGGCCGTAGAGCTCGCGCTCGAGAGCCTGCTGGTCCGCGAGCCGGCCCGTCTCGACGTAGCACTCGTGCAGCCACCGCAGCGCGATGCGCGTGTACTCGTGGTCCATGCCCAGGACCCGGCGCTTGGCCTCGAGCGAGGCCTCGAGCAGCTCGATGGCCTCGTCCATGCGCCCCAGGTTCAGGTAGAGCTGGCCCAGGTTCGTACGGCTACCCAGGGCCGACTCGGTCTCCGCGGCGCCAGCCGCCACGTCCCTCGCCAGGACGTCCAGGTAAGCAGCCTCCGCCTCCTCGAGCCGCTCCAGGCCTTCGAGCAGCAGCGCCATCCTGCGCAGCTCGTCGCGGGTGCTCTCGTCTTCCTTGCCCGCGGTGCCCTCGAGGAACGCGACGACTGCGGGCATCAGGGCCACGGCCTCGGCTTCGCGGCCCGCCACCTGGAGGAACCAGCTCAGGTAGTAGCTCACCCCGTAGGACAGCTCGTCCTCCTCCCCGTAGCGCTCGTGCACCAGCCGGTGCAGCGCCAGGGTCTCGTCGATCACCGCGTCGTCCACTCTCCGAGATGCTCGCTCGACCACAGCCTCGAGCTGAGCCTCCAGCTCTTCCTTGGTGGACCCGGGGTCGACCAGGTCATCCAGGCTGGGCAAGGTCTCGCGCAGGGCCCGGGCCTCGTCGGATCGGCCCGTTCGGTCGTAGATCGCCACCAGGAGCTCGCGGCTGGCTAGGAGGTCCGGGTGGTCCTCGGGCAGGATCCGCTCCTGGCCCTCGAGGGCCAACAGCACGGTGGCCTCGGCCTCGGCCAGGCGGTCGCTCTCGTAGAGCGCGGTGGCCGTGTCGCAAATGTTCCCGTAGATCATCGGGTGGTCGAGGCCGAAGAAGCCGCGGTCCGCCGCGATGGCCTCTTCCCGCCGGGCCGCGGCCTCGTCCCAGCGCCCCTGCTCCGCGTACAGCAGCGCCAGGTTGCGCAGCATCCCGGAGCGGAAGGGGTCGAGGTCGCCGTAGGTCCGGCCCTGAACCTCGAGCGCCTCCAGCAGGGCCTCTTCGGCCTCTTCGTACAGATCCTCCTCGGAGAGCGAATAGGCCAGGTTGGCCAGGGCCCCCCCGAGCATGAGCTCGGCATCGGGCTCGTGGCCGATCGCCGCGCGCTGGGCCTCGACGACCTGGCGACCCAGCTCCAGGGCGGCGGCGTGGCGGCCTTCGCGCTGGTGGATCAAGCTCATGGCCCACATGCTCGAGCGGAGATCGGGATGATCGAGCTCGAGCAGGGGGAGCCGCAGCTCGTAGGCCAGGGTCCCGTGGCGATCGGCCAGCTCCTGGTCCGCGAGGGCCTCGTACACCTCGGCAAGGACCTGGTGTAGCTCGGCGGCGATCAGGTCATCCTCGACCTCGCCTGCCAGGAGACGGTCGCCGGTGTCCGTCAGGATCGCCTCGAGCAGCACGGTGTCGGCGCCCAGGGCGATGGCCGGCTGAGCGCTCGCGAGCATGTCCGTGATCAGTCGCTTGGTCTCGTTGGCCCGGGTCAGTTCGCGCTGGGCCTCGCCCTCGGCCTCGACGGCCAGTGTGCGAGCCGCCTCGGCCCGCTCACGCTCCTCGTCGGCCGAGTCCCTGGCCGCCAGTGCTTCCTCGCGCGCCGCCTCGGCCTGGCTCTGGGCCAGGACCGCCTCACCGCGGGCGTCCTCGGCGAGGCCCTTCTGCTCGACGGCCCACAGGAGGCCGCCCGTGGTCCCGGCCAGGCCGGCCACCAGAGTCACGGCCAGCAGCCCAGCCGCCACGACGCGCCCGCGGTTGCGGCGCACGAACTTCTTCAGCTGGTAGCCGGCGCTGGGCGGCACGGCCTCGACCGCCTCGTCCGCAAGGTAGCGAGCGATGTCCGCGGCGAAGCTGTTGGCGGTCTCGTAGCGGCGCGTGCGGTTCTTCTCGAGGGCCTTCATCACGATCCAGTCCAGGTCGCCGCGCAGACGCTTGGAGAGGGAGTCGACGTTGACCTGGCGACCGGCGGCGACCGGCGTGGCCGCCTCGCCCAGGTTCGAGACGCGGGTCGAGGGCTTGGCCGGGTCGACCTCGCGGATCGTGCGCAGGAGCTCGTCGTAGCCGGCCGCGAGGGCCTTGCGGATGTCGAAGGGCTTGCTGCCGGTCAAGAGCTCGTACAGCAGCACGCCCAAGCTGTAGACGTCGGCGCGCGTGTCGATGTCGAGCCCGCTCATCTCGGCCTGCTCGGGCGCCATGTACTCGGGCGTGCCGATGATCTGCGCGTACTGGGTGAAGAGCGTCTTCTGGGTCAGCTCGGCGCTGGTGGCCTTGGCGATGCCGAAGTCGATCACCTTGGGCACCGGCACGCCGTCGTGCAGGGTGACCATCACGTTGGACGGCTTGATGTCCCGGTGGATGATTCCCTTGTGGTGCGCGTGCTGGACCGCCTCGCAGACCTTGGAGAACAGCTCGAGCCGCTCGCGCAGGCCCAGCTTCGCCTGGTCGCAGTACTCGGTGATCGGCACGCCGCGCACCAGCTCCATCACGAAGTAGGGCCGGCCCGCGTCGGTCGCCCCGCCGTCGATGACCCGCGCGATGTGCGGGTGCTCCATCAGGGCCAGGGCCTGGCGCTCGGCCTCGAAGCGCACGACCACCTCGCGGGTGTCCATGCCCAGCTTGATGATCTTCAGGGCGACCTTGCGGCGGATCGGCTCCTGCTGCTCGGCCATCCAGACGGTGCCCATGCCGCCCTCGCCGATCTCCTGGAGCAGACGGAAGGGGCCGATGCGGTCGCCGGCGACCTCGGCGCCGGCGACCGCGGCGGGCGCTCCGGATTCGCCGGGGGCGTCGGGCAGGTCGAGGAAGCTGCCCGCGTCGGCGTCGGCCGCCAGGAGCGCCTCGACCTTGGCGACCAGGGCCTGGTCGCCACCGGTGGCCTGGTCGAGGTAGGGCCGGCGCTCGGCCTCGGGCAGGGCGCGGGCGGCGTGGAACAGCTGGTCGGTGTCGGATCGGCTCATGGTCGATGAGGCGCAGTGGGGGGGGATCGGGTCGTCGGTTCGGGGCGCCCCCCCACATGCGAGCTCCGTCGGCGCGGTGGATCAGGGTTCTTCGGACCCCG
>CAYGST010000354.1:0-5500 GCA_964352415.1 uncultured Planctomycetaceae bacterium
AGGAATCGCTCGCGCTTCTCGGCGCGTCGCGATCGTGTCCCGACGAGGCGCCCTGACGAAGCAACGCCGGCCGTTTCGGAGGAGGGGCAACGCAGCTCGGGGCGCGAGCGAGGCGTGGCGAGGAGTGTGATGGATTTCTTCACCGGCCCTCAGGCGAGAAGCTCGGGGATGACGCGACCGGCGACGTCGGTCAACCGGAAGTCACGACCCAGGTGACGATGAACGAGTCGCTCGTGGTCGAAGCCGAGCAGGTGCAGCATGGTCGCGTGCAGGTCGTGCACGGAGACCGGGTCGAGCACGATGTTGTAGCCGTAGTCGTCCGTCTCGCCGTACACGATGCCCGGGCGAATGCCCCCGCCTGCGAGCCAGACGCTGAAGGCCCGCGGGTGGTGGTCGCGGCCGTAGTTGGTCTCGGTCAAGGTCCCCTGGCTGTACACGGTCCGGCCGAACTCACCGGCCCACAGGACGAGCGTGTCCTCGAGCAGACCGCGCTGTTCGAGATCGCGCAGGAGCGCAGCCTGCGGCTGATCCACCGCTCCGGCCTGCAGGCGAATGTCGTTCGGCAGGTTGCCGTGCGCGTCCCAGCCGCGCATGAACAGCTGGATGAAGCGCACGCCGCGCTCGGCGAGGCGCCGCGCGAGCAAGCAGCTCGACGCGAAGGTCCCCGGCTTGCGCACCTCGGGGCCGTACATCTCGAGGGTGGCCTCGTCCTCGCCGGAGAGGTCGGTCAGCTCGGGCACCGACATCTGCATGCGATAGGCCATCTCGTACTGCGCCAGGCGCGTGGCCATCTCGGGGTCGAAGCTGCGCGCAGCTTCTTCCTCGTTCAGCTTGGCGACGAGGTCGAGCATCCGTCGCCGGTCGCCGCGATCGACGCCGTCGGGATCCTCGAGGAACAGCACCGGGCTCTCGCCGCCGCGGATCTTGCAGCCCGAGTGACGCCCGTCGAGGAAGCCGCTGCCCCAGAAGCGCTCGGAGAGCGCCTGCGTGTTTCCGAAGCCCTGCGAGATCAGAACGACGAACGCGGGCAGGTTGTCGTTCGCGTTCCCGAGCCCGTAGCTCGCCCAGGAACCGAAGCTGGGCCGCCCCGGCTGCTGGTGTCCGGTCTGGAAGAAGGTGATCGCGGGCTCGTGGTTGATCGCGTCCGTGTGCATCGAACGGATCAGGCACAGCTCGCGCGCCATGCCGCCCGTGTGCGGCATGAGCTCGCTGATCCACGCGCCGTCCTGGGCGTTCGGATAGCGCCCGAAGCGGAACATCGACGGCGCGACCGGGAAGCGCGCCTGGCCCGAGGTCATGCCCGTCAGGCGCTGGCCGTCGCGTATCGAGTCGGGCAGGTCCTGATCGAAGCGCTTGCGCAGCCACGGCTTGTAGTCCCACAGGTCGAGGTGGCTCGGGCCGCCTTCCATGTGCAGGTAGATGACGCGCTTGGCCTTCGCCGGGAAGTGCGTCGGTCCGCTCGGCAACATCGGACTGCCGGAGGGGCCGCCCACCGCCGCGGAAGCGAGGTTCCCGAGCGCCGCCTGTCCGAGCAGCGCGCCCGTACCCGCGGCGGCCGTGCCAAGGAAGCGGCGGCGAGTTTGGATGAGCTGCCGCTCACGAAGGGGATCGTTCATCACGTGCGTGTCCTCGTCAGCCGGTGGTGATCGTGGCGTGCAGGTTGAAGAGAGCGTTGGCGACGAGCGTCCAGGCGGCGACCTCGGACGCGTCGAGGTCCTCTGCGGTCATGGACTCGCCGACGGACGCCAGCGCAGCGGCGTCGTCACCGCCGTCGGCGTAACGCGCTCGCAGCGCCTCGAGGGTCTCGACCAGCGCCGCGGACTCATTGGCGCTGGGCGAACGTCCCGTGCAGCGCCGGAACATCCGCGTCAAACGCTCGGCGTCGTCCGTCCCCTCGCGCAGGGTGCGCTCCGCCAGGACCCGCGCCGCTTCGAGGAACTGCTCGTCGTTCCAGAGCACGAGCGCCTGCAGCGGGGTGTTGGTCGTGGGCCGCTCCACGACGCAGGACTCCCGCGTCGGCGCGTCGAACATCAGCATCGAGGGCGGCGGGCAGGCGCGCTTCCAGTAGGTGTAGACGCTGCGACGCCAGAGATCCGTGCCCATGCCGCGCTCGAAGGTCCGGGTGTTCGACTGCAGCATCGCGACCTCGCGCCACAGGCCGTCGGGCTGGTACGGCTTGACCGATTCGCCGCCGAACTCCTCCACGAGGAGCCCCGAGATGTAGAGCGCCTGGTCCCGCATTCGCTCCGCGTCGAGCCGGCGGCGCGGGAAGCGCGCGAGCCAGACGTTGTCGGGATCCGCGGCGAGGTGCGCCTCGGTCGCGTGCGCCGTCTGGCGATACGTCTCGCTCGTGACCAGGGTGCGCAGCAGTTGCTGAACGTCCCAGCCGCTCTCCACGAAGTCGACCGCGAGCCAGTCGAGGAGCTCGGGGTGGCTCGGCCAGGCCCCCTGGTAGCCGAAGTCGCCGGAGGTCGGGACCAGTCCACGGCCGAAGACCAGCTGCCACAACCGGTTGACCGCCACGCGGGCGACGAGCGGGTTGTCCGGCGACGTCATCCAGCGCGCGAGCTCCAGGCGCGAGCCCTGCCCGTCCTCGCCGAGTCCGCCGAAGACGCCGGGGATGTCGCCGCTCACCGGACGCTCCTCGTTGGGCTTGTCGTACTCACCGCGCTCGAGCACGTAGGTCTGCCGCGGCATCTCACGGTCGCGCATCACCATCGTGCGCGGGATCGCCGCCTGGATCACGGCCAGCTCTTCGTCGATGCTCGCGAGGCGCGCGAGCCCCGCGGCGTACGCGGGCGAGCGCGTCAGGCGCCAGGCGTGCGTGACGCTCTCGCGCAGCGCCGCCCCGCCGTCGCGCAGCGCGGCCCCGTCCGCGAACGCGGCCAGGACGTCGGCGCCGAGGCGTTCGATGCCGGGCAGCGCCTTGAACCAGAAGCCGGCCGCCCCGCCCGTGTTCACGACCTTGAAGACGAAGACGTTGCGCCCGCGTCGCAGCGGTAGCGTCACGCGGTCCTGATCGGGCGCGACGCCGCGCGGCACCTCGCGCGCCGCGACCTCGTCCCCGTTCAGGTAGAGCGCGAAGCCGTCGTCGCTGCCGATGGCCACCTCGAGCTCGCGCTCCGTCGGGGACCAGAGCTCCTTGCCGAGGTAGTGCACGTTGACGCCGGCGGTGAGGCTCACCAGGGTCTCGTCGCGGTAGCTCTCCTGGAACGTCCAGCCTCGCTCGGCCTCGCCGGCAGGGAACGCGAGCGAACGGTCGATCTGCGCGTCGTCCTCGGGGCCGAAGCGGGCGCCGTAGGCCTCCGCCGCGGTCACGTCGAAGGGCCCCGCGTGGTACCAGCGGCCCTGCTTGATCGGCAGCTCGTCCAGCGCGCTCTCGTCGAGACCCGCGAGCCCCACGCGCACGCGGCCGAAGGTGTGCTGGGTGTAGACGCTCTGAAAGGCGAGCCGGACGCGAACCTCGCTGCCGCCCTCGTAGCCGAAGGCCTCGCCCGCGCCGAACAGCGCCACCCGATCCCCGCCCGGACCGTGGCCCTCGATGGCCCAGCCGCTCTTCGGATCGTCGTCCAAGACGCCCTCGAGGTTGAAGGGGCCGTTCGGCTGCTCGTGACTCGCCCAGAGCCAGTCGAAGTCCAGCGTGCGGCGCTGCTCGGGGTCTCGCAGCGAGACGACCTCGACCTCGAGGCCGGAGAGGACCGCGTTGCCGTTCGGCGCGCGACCCGGTCGGCCCTCCGGCAGGCTCTCGTGGCCGAGCACGTCGAGCTGCACGATGCGCAGATTCGTCGCTTCGGTGCGCAGCACGAGCTCGAAGCTGTCCTTCGGCGGATTCGCCCCGCTGGCCAGCGCGCTGCCATCGTCCTGAAGCGTGAGCAGCGCGTCGCTCTCGGCCTCAGCCGAGACGAGCTCGGCCTGCGCGTGTCGCAGACCGAAGCGCCCTGGCAGCTCGGCGAGGAAGGCATCGAGCGCGGCCAGCTCCTCGGAACTCGGCGCCGCCAGCGCCCCATCGAGCGCCTCGCGCTCCGTGTTCAGCGCCGCTTGCAGCGCGCGCTGCTCGTCCGTCGGGACCTCGAGCGCCGGCTCGAACGCGCGCCGCGGGTTGGGCTGCTGCGTGTACAGCCCCGGCTCGTCGTTGGAGTAGAAGAAGTCGAAGAGGCGGTAGTAGTCCTCCTGCGTGATCGGGTCGAACTTGTGATCGTGGCAGCGCGCGCAGCCCATCGTCAGTCCGAGGAAGACCTGCGCCGTCGTGTCCGCGCGGTCGACGGCGTACTCGACGAGGTACTCCGCGCTGATCGCGCCGCCCTCGTCGGTGATCACGTGGTTGCGGTTGAAGCCGCTCGCCACGCGCTGCTCCACCGTCGCGTTCGGCAGCTGATCCCCCGCGATCTGTTCGAGCACGAACTCGTCGAAGGGCTTGTTGTCGCGGTAGGCCGCGAGGACCCAGTCGCGCCACAGCCACATCTGGCGCCCGGCGTCCATGTGGATGCCGTTCGTGTCCGCGTAGCGCGCCTGGTCCAGCCACGGACTCGCCATGCGTTCGGCGTAGCGCGACCGATAGGGCTCCTCGGTGAACAGGCGATTGACCCAGCGCAGCCAGATCGCATCCGGGTCCCCGCTCGCGAGCTCGGCGAGGTAGGCGTCGAGCTCCTCCGGCGTCGGCGGCAACCCCGTCAGATCGAGGAACAGGCGCCGCAGCGCCAGCTCAGGCTCGAGCCCCGGAGAAGCCTCGAGTCCCTGAACGGCGAGCGCTGCGCGCACGTAGGCGTCGACGGGGTGCGGCGCCGCGTCCGGTACGGGCGGCCGCTCGGGCACGGTGAAGGACCAGTGCTCCTCGTAGTCGGCCCCCCCATCGATCCAGACGCGCAGGATGTCCCGCTCCTCGTCGCTCAGCGGACGCCGATTCGAGTCCGGCGGCGGCATGACGAACTCCGGATCGTCGCTGCTGATGCGGAGCCAGAGCTCGCTCGAGGCCGAATCGCCGGGGACGATCGCGGCCGTGCCGTCGCGCTCGGCGGTGGCGCTCGCCTGCTGGTCCAGCCGCAGGCCCGCCTGGCGCTGCCCTGGCTCCGTCCCGTGACACTGGAAGCAGCGATCGGAGAGGATCGGGCGCACGTCTCGGCCGTAGAGGACGTTCCGGGACGATGACTGCGCGAGCAGCGCGGGGCCGCTGACGGCCCCCTCGGAGCCTGTGAGAGCGAGGACCGTGAGCAGACTGGGGAGCAGCATGGGACCCAGCCTAGCAGAGGCGCAGGGCCGCGGCGCCCCTGCGTCGCCCGCGCCTGGCACGCCTCAGGCGCTTCCTGCGGGGGCCTCCAGTGGCGCTTCGAAGCCACGGCGGCTCGACGAACTCGTCCGCCGCTACGAAAGCAGGGAAGCACGAAGAGCGCTTCCCTGTTCCGAGGGTCGCCGCAGCGACGGGCTCCGGTCTACCGGTAGACCGGAGTCAAAGGGCCCGGGGTGGTCGACACCGGAGCGATCAGTCCATACGGGGGGGTTGAGG
>CAYGST010000355.1:0-5493 GCA_964352415.1 uncultured Planctomycetaceae bacterium
CCTTACCTACCTGGCAGCGCTTCGGGGTGGCGCAGGGGGGGGGCGCATTGAGGAGCTCGCTGAACGCTTCGGGCTTGATCTCGATCGCTCTTTTCGTGGGCTCTCCAAGGGGAACAAGCAGAAGGTCGGCATCGTGCAAGCCTTCATGCACGATCCCGAACTGCTCGTCCTCGACGAACCGACCAGCGGCCTCGATCCCCTGTTGCAGCAGGAGTTCTTGGCCCTTGTGAGAGAGTCCAATGAGCGTGGCGCGACGGTGTTCATGTCGTCCCATGTGTTGAGTGAAGTGGAGGCAGTGGTGGGCCGCGTGGCCATCATCCGCGAGGGGGAGATCGTGGACGTGGATGTGGTGTCGACTCTCCGGTGCGAAGCTGGGCAGCACGTCACTTTCGAATTCGATGGCCCCGTGGACTTGGGGGTGTTTTCTGGAGTGAAGAACTTCTCTCAGATAACTGCTAAAGGGAAAGAGCTGCATGGGGTGCTGCGAGGCTCTCCCCATGAACTGCTCAAGGCGGCTTCTCGATTTCACGTCACCCGCTGGTCCGCAAAGGACCGCGACCTAGAGGAGCTCTTCATGGACTTCTATCGTTCGCCCAACTCCAAGGAGAGTCCCGATGCTCGCTAGCTTCCCGATCATGGTCAGCGCCCTGCGGAGCCAGCGGCGCTCGTTCACCTGTTGGGGCCTCGCGTACGCAGGGGTGGTCGCCATGTACGCAGGACTGTACCCGCTTGTGGAGAGCATGGATCTTGGGTCAATGGCAGAGAAGCTGCCCGAGGGTTTTAGCCAAGCGTTGGGTTACGACCAGATTGGAACGGCTGCTGGATACGTGAGCTCCAGCGTGTTTGGCTTCCTCGGCCCGGCCATGCTCGCGGTCTTCGGTATCGGCCTCGGGTCAAGAATTCTCGCTGGCGAGGAGGAGGAGGGGACGTTGGAGTTGGAGCTGACAGGCCCGAGCTCTAGGGCGCAGATCTACGCTCAGCGCTTCGTTGCGCTGGTGGCTAGTCTGGCCGGGCTCGTGATGGTTGGCTTCGTGACGTTAGTCCTCGTCAACGCAGTGGCCAGCCTCGGGATCAAGGTGGGGCGCATGGCTCTCATGTGCGTAGCGCTCTGGCTGTTCGCCGTGGCGATGTCGTCCGTCGCCTACGCAGTCGGTGCGGCCACGGGTCGGCGGTCCGTCGGCATGGGAGTGGCGGCGGCGCTTGCTGTGGCTTCCTTCATGTCCAACGCCATCGGTCCGAGCATCAGCCAGGGCTGGATGACGGAGGTGTCTCCTTGGTCTTGGTACATCCAAGATAGCCCGCTCCTGGGCGGCGCCGACTTCGTCTCGATGGGAATGCTCGTCGCGCTAGGACTCGTCGCCGCGGCGACTGGAGTGGTCCCTTTCATGAGGCGCGACTTGATGGTCTAGGTTCCGCAGCGGTCTCATTCCCGCCATTCCTCGCCAGCTGGCGGCCGCAACCAAGATGCCATGAGACAGCGCGCGCGAGACCCCAGTAGGCCATCGCACATTCGGGGTCGAGCTTCTGGCGCCAGCGGAACGTGCGCTGCGACTCGAACCACCAGAAGTTGGGCAGCAGCGCGACGCCCTGGTCGAATCAGCGCTGCAGCTCCGGGCTCGTCGAGGTGACCAGGAAGTCCGCTGCGCCGATGTCCTCCATGATCCACGGCTTCTGGCGCGGCCCTTCGTCGTAAGCCTCGCCCAGGTGCGAGGGGCCCTACTTCACCTCGGCTCCCTCGTTGGAACTTGGGTTCGAGGGCTGTTGAGGCGGTGAAAACGCGGGCGCGCCGAGGGTCCCTGGTTGGGGGGCGCGTGCCGGGTGCACGGCAAGTGGCAGGATTGGGGGACCAGCGAGCGCTGAGCGTGCGGATTGAACGTGGAATGGGTGCGCGCGAGTGGGGAGGAAGGAGGGATGTCTTGGGGCGCTGAGTGCCTGAGAGAGGCTGCTGGGGCTGAAGGAGGCTCTTTCTCTCTCTCATGGCCCGAAGTCGTCAGCCCGCTGGCACCCGACCTTGCGGCGCACTTCGAGGGCTGTCGCTGATCGCGCGGAGCACATCGCGTGTTGCGGGCAGAACGGACGCGCTTGGCGCGCGCCTCGCGATCACTCCGCCGTGGCGCGCCGTGAGCCTCGCTCCAGTACCCAGCTGACGAGCAGAAGCACGGCGACGAGACCGGCGGTGCGCGGCAGGTCGGTGACGAGGCGCTGCGCGGTGATCGCGAGCAGCGTCAGCAGCACGGCGAGCGTCAGGAGGAAGCCCGTCCAGTCGTGGTGCACCTCGATGCGATCCGCCGCTGTCGAGAGCGGCAGGTCGAGGACGCAGCGGGGGTACAGGAGCCGCAGCGCGACGAGCGTGACGAGCAGGCCGGGCGCGGCGAGGCGTAGCGCGAAGAACGGACCCGCGAAGAAGGCGGCGAGTCCCGCGAGCACGAGGTAGAGCGGCAGTACGAAGCGGATGGCGAGCGCCTTCACCGCGCCGCTCTCGATCGTCGCGGGATCGATCGGCGCGGTCTCGAGCAGCCAGCGAGCCTCGGGGCTCGAGGTGACCGGAACGTGCGCGAGCAACACGGGCAGGTAGACCGCGGGCGTGAACAAGAGGAGCGCGAGCAGGTCGCGCAGGCCCTCGCCGTCGGAGCCGTCCGCGCCAGCGACGAGGAACGCGAGTGGAATGCCGATCATCGGGTAGGTGCGCAGGACGAAGTCGCGCTCGCGCGGGAGCGCGTCGTAGACGAGGTCGAACACGCCGCGCTCGTCGCGGGTCACCCAGGCGCGCGTGGCGAGGGCGCGCAGCGGTCGCAGCGCGAGCTGCGCGAGCCCGGCGTCCCGTGACGCGCCGCGCTCACGGCCAGGCGGCAGCAGCGCGAGCAGCGCGAGGGCGACCAGGGTTCCGACGACCAGGAGGGCCCCGTGCGGCGCGCCGGCGCTCTCGGGCGCGGAGGCGACGAGGCTCGCGTACCAGGTCGGCGGCGCGAAGGAGAGCACCGCGGGCCAGGGCGCCTCACCGAGCTCGATGGCGCGCACGCCCGGCGCGAGGCCGGGCGCGTTGAGCAGCCCCGTGACTGCGCCGACGACGAGCACGGTCTGCAGCACGAGCAGCGCGCTCTCGATGCGGTCGCCGAACAGCGACTGCAGGACGAGCAGCGTCGAGCCGAGGGCGATCGCCTGGCCGACGCCGGCGAGGAGCAGCAGCGCGCGCGCGTCCCAGCCGAGCTCGGGCGGCGCGAGCAGCACGGCGGGCAGCAGCACGCTGAAGCTGAGCAGCGCGAGCAGGGAGAGCACGGCCAGGGCGCGGCCGAGGCGCTGCTCCATCGCGCTCGCCGGCAGGGCCTCGGACCACGCGGCCGCGGGGTCGGTGCGCAGCAGGCTGCCGAACTCGCCCAGGAGCGTGAGCAGGACGAGCCCGCCGCTCGCGAACAGGACGAACAGCGCGAAGCCCCAGGGCGGGAGCTGGTCGCGCACCATCAGCGCGAGCGCGCCGACGAGCGACCCTTGCGCGAGGAGCGCGGCGAACGGGATCAGCTCGCCGCCCATGTGCGCGCGCAGCCGCGCGCTGAGGATGGCGAGGACGCGGCGGGCCGAGATCACGGGGTCACGCCGCGGGGGGACAGATCGCCGAGCAGGCGGTCGGCGCGAACGGTGGGGTCCTCGGCCTCCGCGATGCGCGAGAAGACTTCCTCGAGCGTGCCGTCGTGGCCCGCGCTCGCGCGCAGCTCGTCGAGGGTGCCTATACCGACTCGCCGGCCCTGGTGAAGGATCACCATGCGATCGCAGACGCGCTCGACGACGTCGAGCAGGTGTGAGGTGTAGAGCACGGCGCCGCCGCGGCGCGCCCAGCTCTTCAGGACCTCCTTGAACATCGCCGTCGTCGGCGCGTCGAGGCCGGACAAGGGCTCATCGAGTACGAGCAGCTTGGGCTCGGGCAGCAGAGCGCAGGCGAGCGCCGCCTTCTGTCGCATTCCGCGCGAGAACTGACCGATCGGGTCGTCGGCGCGGTCGTCGAGCTCCAGGGCGTGCAGGAGGCGATTGCCCTCGGACTGCAGCCTTTCCTCCGCCAACCCATGTAGGCGACCCACGAGGTTCAGGTGCTGGCGCGGACTGAGGCTCGAGTAGAGCGGCGCGCCGTCCGGCACGAACGAGAGCGCCCGTCGCGCCTGGAGCGGCTCCTTCGTCGCGTCGTGGCCGCTGACCTCGACGCGCCCGACGTCCGGCGCGATGAGGCCGCACAGGAGGCGCAGCGCGGTGGTCTTGCCTGCGCCGTTCGGGCCGAGCAGACCGAGCACCTCGCCTGGGCGCACGTCGAATGTTACGTCGTCGAGCGCGACGTGGTCGTCGAACTGCTTGCGGACGGCTTCGAAGACCGCGACGGGCTGGGGGGCGCTCACGGCGCGACTCTACCCGGCCCGCATGGGCTCCCGCGCGAGCGGACGCGAGAATCCCGCAGGTGACCGGACGCTGAGCCGTGCTGCGACGGCGCGCTCGTTCATGACGCGGGAGCGAGGTCGGGGAAGGGGGAGTCGCACTCGCAACGCCTTCTCGCAAACGACCGCAGGGCGTCCGTCGCCGGACGCCCTGCGGTGGGGGATCGGCCCTGTCGGGCGGACTAGGCCGCGGGGTCCTCGTAGCTGACGACCGTGACGGTCGCGCCGACTTCCTCGGTGACGAGGTCCGCGATCTCCTTGAGGCGCGCGGGGGTCACGCCCTGCGGCTGACCCTTGCGCTTCCTCGACGGGGGCGTCGAGATGAAGATCTCCTGCGGTTCGACGTCACGCAGTCGCTTGATCCAGCCCTTGACCTCGTTGTCGGTCGAGTTGTCGACCTCGCCGCGCACGAAGTGGGCGCGCACGGTGACCCGGTCGAGGGAGCTCAGTTGCTTCACGATCTCCGAGAGGTCGGTCGACTTGTGCCCGGTCAGCTTCTGGTAGGTCTTGACCGTTCCGTACTCCATGCGCATCACGGGGCGGTCGTAGCTGCCCAGGGAGATGCGCACCTCGACGTTCGACAGCTCGGGGTCGTTCGAGATCAGGTTCAGCTTGGCCCGCGGGAACCACTTGTTGCGCAGCGCGCGCAGGTTCTCGCTGATCTCACGGAAGCCAGGGTGGCGCGTGGGGTCCACTTCGGACCCGACAACGAGGATGTTGTTCACCTTCTCGCCGGCCTTGGACAGGCGCATCAACTCCTGGGCAGCGAGCGTGACGATGACCGACGAGCGGGGCAGCCGGTTGTCCCGGCTGATCGCCAGGGTGGAGTCCAGCGCGCCCAGATCGACCGTCAGGGAGCGTCCCCAATGATCGTTCCGCGTGGGGCCGGAGATGATGGTTTTCGGATCGAGGACGACCATAAGTGCTTTCTAGACAGGGGCTGCGGGGAAGCGCAGGGCCGACCATTCTAGGTCCTCTCACGGTGATTGCAATCTCGAGGCCGGTTCCCGAGGCGCCTGGCGAGCCCCCGAGGGCCTGCGGACGCCCAGGCCGAGCCCGATCAGGCACACGCCGACCA
>CAYGST010000356.1:0-5487 GCA_964352415.1 uncultured Planctomycetaceae bacterium
CTCCGTTCCTCCGTTCCTCCGTTCCTCCCATGGTATCGCCGTTGACGACAGGGCGCCGTTCGGCCGGATGGACCCGAACCTCTCACCCGTCCGCCCCGCCGCCACGAGCGCGACTCGACCTCTCTCAGGACTCCACCGGCACGAGGTCCGCATACGCAAATCCCCCGCGCTCGACGACCTCTCCCCGCTCGACTCGCACGGGTGCTGAGAAGGTCGGGCCATCGGTGACGAAGGTGTGGAACTCGCCGTTCTCACCGCAGGGATCCGCCGTCTCGGGGAGCTCCGCGAGCAGCGCCGCGTCGTAGTCGCGGCCCGCGAGCGACGCCGGCACCTGTTTGGGGTCCACGCAGGTCAGGACCGCGCGCGTGCCCGCGGCGAGCATCTCGTGCGCCAGGGCGTAGGTGCCGCGACCCCACAGCGGGAACAGGGGCTCGAGGCCCGTGCCCGCGAGCTGTTCCTCCCGGTAGCGCCGGATGTCCTCCAGGAACAGGTCGCCGAACGCGACGGCCTGCACCCCGGCCCCGAGCTGGCGCTCCACCTCGGCGCCCATCAGCGCCTGGTACTCGTCGTTGCTGCACGGCCAGGGCAGGTCGACGATCGAGAGCGGAGCTCCGACGGCGGCGGCCTGCGCCTCCAGCAGCGTTCGGCGCACAGCGTGCATCGCCACCCGGTCGGCCTCCGCGTTGACCGTCGTCAGGAGCCCGACGACGTCAACGGTGGGGTCCTGGCGCAGGACGTGGAGCGCCCAGGCGCTGTCCTTGCCGCTGCTCCAGGAGAGCAGCACCCGCTTGCGACCCCCGATCTCGTTCGCGTTCATGTCGAAGAGCGTGTCCGGCGGCGCGGCAGCGGTCCAGCCTCCCCCCACGAAAGCGGCGCGGCCCCGTGGAGGGACCGCGCCGCGTGGATCGCGCCGAGGGGACGTTCTAGTACTTCGTGAGGTACTGCTCCACTTCCCACGGGTGCACGGCGGAGATGTAGCTCGACCACTCGGAGCGCTTGGCCGTCAGGAAGTTCTCGGTGATGTGGGGGCCGAGCGCGTCCTTCACGACCTCGTCCTTCTCGAGCATCGTGATCGCCTCGCCGAGGTTGGCGGGCAGGCTCTTGATCTTGAGGCGCGCGCGCTCGCGCGCACTCATCTTGTAGACGTTCGCCGCGACCGGAGTCGGCGGCTCGGTCTGGCTCTTCACGCCGTCGAGACCCGCGGCCAGCATGACCGCGAAGGCCAGGTACGGGTTGCAGGCCGGGTCGGGCATGCGCAGCTCGCAGCGCGTCCCGATGCCGCGACGCGCGGGCACGCGGATCAGCGGCGAGCGGTTCTGCATCGACCAGGCGAGGTCCGTCGGAGCCTCGTAGCCGGGCACCAGGCGCTTGTAGGAGTTGACGAGCGGGTTGGTGATCGCGCAGAAGCCACGGGCGTGCTTCAACAGGCCGCCGACGTACCAGCGCATCACGTCGCTGATGCCGTCCTTGCCCTCGGAGTCGTCGGAGAAGGCGTTCTTGTTGCCCACGAACAGCGACTGGTGCACGTGCATGCCCGAGCCGTTCAACCCGTAGATCGGCTTCGGCATGAACGTCGCGTGCAGGCCCATGCCGCGCGCGACCCGCCGCACGACGAAGCGGAAGGTGGCGAGGCGATCCGCCGTCTGGAGGGCGGCGCCGTACTTGAAGTCGATCTCGTGCTGACCGGCCGCGACCTCGTGGTGCGCCGCCTCGATCTCGAAGCCGAGGGCTTCGAGCGCGACGACGATCTCGCGACGGCAGGCCTCGCCGAGGTCGATCGGTGCGAGGTCGAAGTAGCCCGCGGAGTCGTGCGTGTCCGTCGTGGCCTCGCCGTTCGGACCACGCATGAACAGGAAGAACTCGGCCTCGGGGCCGGCGTTCATCTGGTAGCCGAGCTCACCGGCCTGGGCGCAGATGCGCTTGAGCGTCTGCCGTGGACAGCCGATGAACGGCGACTCGTCGGGCAGGTAGACGTCGCAGATCAGGTGCGCGACGCGACCGTGCGCCTTGCCGCCCTGACCGACCGAGCTCCACGGATCGATGCGGTACGTCGCGTAGTCCGGCTTGAGGAGCATGTCGGACTCCTCGATGCGCGTGAAGCCGGCGATCGACGAGCCGTCGAACATGATCTCGCCGTCGAGCGCCTTCTCGAACTGCGAGGCCGGGACCTCGACGTTCTTGTTGATGCCCGTGATGTCCGTGAACTGCAGTCGCAGGAACTGCACGTTGTTCTCGGCCATGTGCGCGAGGATCTGCTTCTTGTCCATCTCGGGGCCGGCCGTGCGGCAGACCTCGAGGTCCTCGTCCCTCAGCTGGGGGGTGATCAGGTCGGTCATGGTCGCGGGGGGGCCTCTGCGGGCCACGGGCTGGAGCCAGGAGCGATGCGCCCGAAGTGCAGAATCTGCACGTTCTCGGGCGCAACTGGCAGAAGGGTGCCCCCTCGAGCCCCGCGCGGCAAGCCGTCTGTGCGGAATCTGCGCACTTCTCAGCGCACTTCCGCCAAGCGGGAATCAGGCGCCAGGCCCGCTCCGGAGGTCGCCGGAGGCCCGCAATGGGCCCTCGCGGAGCCCCGCCAGGAGCCGCTCAGCCCCGGGCCACGACCCCCGCCGCCTCGAGCTGCGCGCGCAGCTCGCCCAGCCAGGCCTGCAGCTCCCCCGCCAGGGCCGCCGGTTCGATACGCTCGTCCAGCGGCGCGGGCGTCCCCGTCGTGGCCGCGAGCGCCAGCAGCGCGCCCGCCTCGGGGAGTTCCGCGGCGCGCAGCGGACGGGCGAACGCCCTCGCCCCGTCGAGATCCCCGCGCGCCAGCGCCTCGATCACGAGCCAGGCCCGGGCGGCAGAGCTCGCCGCGGGTGCCTCGAGCGCGCCCTGCCAGAAGCCGCGGGCCGACTCCCACTCGCCGCGCGCCCAAGCCAGCTCGGCCGCGAGCAGCTGCACGTGCGGGTCGCCTGGCGCGGAATCCAGGAGCTCGCCGAGCTGCGTCCAGGCCTGCGCTTCGTCGCCGCGTACGGCGCACAGGCGCGCCCCGAAGGCGCGCGCCTCGAGGTCTGCCGGATCCAGCTCGAGGGCCTGCACGACGCAGCCCGCGGCCAGGTCGATGTCCCCGGCGAGCACCGCCACCTTGGCCACGCCGCTGAGCGCCAGCGAACCGCGCGTCCCGGGGCGGCCGGCGTAGAGATCGGTCCAGGGTCCGCTCTGGCGCGCCTCGGCATAGAGCGCGCCCGCATCGGCCAGGCGCCCGCAGGCGCGCTCGACCTCCGCGGCCTCGAACAAGAGCTCCGAGACCGTCGGATAGTCCGCGAGCCCCTCTCGGGCGATCGCGGCCGCGACGGTCAGCAGGCCATCGCGGCGCTGCAAGCGAACGAGGTCGGCGACGACGAGCGGCAGGAACGGCAGTCGCGCTCGCGGTCCATCCGCGAGGCGCCGGCCCACAGACCACGTGGCCGCCAGGACGTCCCGCGCGCGCGCCTCCTCGTCCGTGGCCAGCAGCGCCTGCGCGAGCTGGTAGCCGGCGTACAGGTCGCTTGGGTCCTCGGCCCAGCGGCGCTCGAGGATCTGAAGGTTGCGCGCCAGCTTGCCCCGCGCCGCCATCGCTGCGGGCAGGTAGCCGTGATGCACGAGTCGCAGGTGCGAGTGCTCGATCGGCCCGGCGCCCAGGCGTTCGAGGCTCGGCAAGACGGTCTCGTGCACCGGCCGCTCCCAGCGGATCTCCGGGCGGTTCCGGAACAGCCGCGCCGCCCCGACCGAGTGGAAGCTCGGGCGGCCGTTCGCGTCACGCCCGCCATCGAGGTTGTCGATCCAGACGAGGTAGGCCTCGGCGCCCTCGCCTTCGAGGAGCAGACGAAGCCCCTCGGCGCTCTCGGGATCGAACAGCTCGTCCGCGTCGACGGAGAGGATCCAGTCCGAGGTCGCCAGCTCCAGGCACGCGTTGCGCGCGGCGGCGAAGTCGTCCCCCCACGGCAGCTCTACGACGCGGGCGCCCTGGGCCCGGGCGATCTCCACGCTGCGGTCCGTCGAGCCGGTATCGACCACCACCAGTTCGTCGACGAACGGCTCCAGGGCTTCGAGGCAGGCGTCGAGGTGCTCCTCTTCGTCACGGACGATCAGGCAGGCGGAAACGGTCGGCATTCGGCCACTCTGGCGAGTCCGAAGGGGCGGGGCAAGCGCGCGCGGGGCCCGCGGTACGATCCTGAACCCGGCCGGCGGTTGCTCCCTGGGGCCCCCGCCCGCAAGATCTGCCGCGGAGATCGCGGCGGCGCCGCGCGCGCCCGCCCGTTCCGTTCCCTCAGAGGACCGCCCCGTGAGGACCACTCCTTGAGCAGCACCCCCGACGACTCCCAGCGTCCGTACCGCGAGATCACCACCCTGGCGGTCGTCGTCGGCATCCTGATCGGTGTCGTGATGAACGCGGCGATCACGTACTCCGGCCTGAAGATCGGCTTCACGCTCGGGGGCAGCGCGATCGCGGCCGTCCTCGGCTGGGGCATCCTGCGCGGCGTGTTCCGCAAGGGCACGATCATCGAGAACAACATCGCGCAGACGGTGGCGAGCTCGGTGAACACGTCGAACAGCGGCATCATCTTCACGGTGCCGGTGCTCTACCTGCTCGGGCTGCAGGCGAGCGTGGACCCGTGGTGGATGATCGCCGCGACGATGGCCGGCGCGATCATGGGCGTCGCCTTCATCATCCCGACGCGCAAGCAGATGATCGACTTCGATCGGCTGCGCTTCCCGACGGGGACGGCGGTCGCGTCGGTGCTGCGCTCGCCGGGCGAGGGCATCCGCAAGTCGATCGTGCTCGTCATCGGGATCGTGATCGCGATGGTCGTCGTCTGGTTCACGAAGGCCGCGGACACGCTCAATCAGCCCGACCTCGAGTGGAGCGGCTTCTACGGCTGGGAGGAGATCGCCAAGTGGCTCGGCGCTCCGGAAGGAGTCGTCGGCGCGGAGACCATCGACTTCGGCAAGTGGATCCAGGACAGCGGACGCTTCGAGGGGCTCTGGCACCCGGCCTTCAGCTTCACCTGGGCCATCGCGCCGTTCGCGCTCGGCGCCGGCTTCATCACCGGGCGGCCCGGACTGATCGTTCTGGCTGGCGGCCTGCTCGCGTACTTCATCATCACGCCGGTCGCGTTCGACCTCGACTGGATGCCCGCGGCGACGTCCGCTGTGGACGCGAACGGCTGGGCGCTCGAGAACATCAACCGCCCCCTCGGCATCGGGCTCCTGACCGGCGGCGCGCTGATCGGGCTGATGTTCGCGCTGCCCTCGATCACGGGAGCACTGAAGTCCATCGGCCGGGGCGGCGGCTCCTCCGAACGCGACGAGCTGCCGATGTGGGTGCTCGGCGTGTCCGTGCTCGGCGCCTTCGCGCTGCTGTTCTTCGCGGCGCGCGCCACGATCTCCGGCGGCGACAACCAGCAAGCGGCGATCATCGCCAGCGTCGGCCCTGAACTGATCGGTGAAGTCCTCCACACCACGGTCCGCACC
>CAYGST010000357.1:0-2193 GCA_964352415.1 uncultured Planctomycetaceae bacterium
TGGCGTAGAGCGCCGAGCCGGGGATCGGCCGGAACGGCCAGACGGTCGGGCGCGCCGTCTCGCAGCTGGCGGCAATCGCGCGGCAGGCGTCGATCGTCCGCAGCATCGACTCCGCGCTCTCGCCGGGGAAGCCGATGATGTGCGTCATCCAGGTGCGCACCTGGCGCTCGTCCATCCGCACAGCAGCGCGCAGGTTCTCGTCGAGCTCCTTGTGCTTGCCGATCGCGCGCATGCGCTCCTCGTCACCGGTCTCCGCGCCGATGTTCATCACGTAGAGCCCTGATGCGACCATCAGGTCGAGGGTCTCCGGCGCGTAGCTGCAGACCGAGTGCGCTTGCATCAGCGGGTACCAGTGGATCCCCATGTCGCGCTCGACCAGCCCCGCGGCGAACTCCTTCACGCGCCGCTCCCCCACGCCGAAGTTCGCGTCGTAGAAGCGCACGGCGTCGAAGCCCCAGCGCTCCTTGAGCTGGCACAGGTCGTCGAGCATGCGCCCGCTCGGCATCGCCTTCCAGCGCAGGTCGCTGACCATCGGCGAGCAGCAGAAGTCGCAGTGCTCGGGGCAGCCGAAGCTGCCGTAGTAGCTGATCGTGAAGAACGGCGTCGTCTCGAAGCCGTGCGGGGTCGGCATGCGCTCGACCTGGCGACGCTTGAGGCCGCCGAGCTGCGCGTCGCGATAGGGCGCGATGTCGATCAGCTCCCACGGGCAGTCGACGAGCTGGTTCCAGCCGACGACCGCGCGGTGGTCGGTAAGAACGACCTCGCCATCACGCAGCAGCGCGAGGCCCGCGACGCTATCGAGCGGCTCCCCCGCCTCCACCGCGTGGATCAGGTCGAGGAAGGTCAGCTCGCCCTGGCCGAGGCAGACGGCGTCGTACATGCCGGTCGCGAGCTGCAGCTCCGGCGCGCAGCTCGCGAACCAGCCGCCGATCACCTTCGTCAGCTTCGGATGCTTGCCGTGCACGGCGCGCGTCATGCGGCACGCGTCGGTCACCTGATACCCGAGGATGCCCGTCGTGCCGTACAGCAGCGCGCCGTCGCAGGCCTCGAGCACGCGCCGCTCGGCCTCCGCGTCGTCGTACAGGTTTCCGTCGATCAGGACGACGTCGTAGCCCTCCCGCACGGGCAGGCCGGCGATGGTCAGGAGCGACAGCGGCAAGAGGTCGCGCCCCGCCTCGACTCCGTGCGCTGGATTCGCCTGCTTCGGGAAGTACAGCACGATCCGGCTCATGCGCTGTACGGTAACCCGGGTCCGCGATCTCCACAACGGACGCCGCGGCGGCACCCTGCCGCCCACCGGCCGGTCCCGCGCCGCTCGCCCATGGACGCTCCGCTCGTAGAACGAATCTCGCTCCAGCTCGCCTGGTGGCTCGCCTTCGGCGTCCCGCTCGCGTTCCTGCTGCGCTGGTGCGCGCGGCTCTTGATGCGAGGCGACCTCCCACTGCGCCGCGCGTACGAGCTCGCGCTCTTCGTGCAGGTGGCGTTCGTCGTGTCGACATCTCTGGCCATTCAGGTGAACGGCGCCTGCGAGGCGGTGACGTTCTGGTCGGCCCTGCGCTGGCCCGGCGTCGCCGACGCTCTGCAGAGACTGTCGGTGCTCCACCTGTTGACCCCCATGCTAGGCATCTTGGCGGCCTACGCGCTCGTCGAGGCGTGGCTGCGCCGGCGGTCCGAACTCCGCGTCGTTCACGACGACGCGGTCTCGCTCGCCTCGATCGCAATGGTGGCGATGGTCGCGGGCTTCCCGCTCTCGCTCGCGATCGACCTCGCATTGGGGTCACCGACGCTAGCGCCCCGAGCCATCTGGTTCCTTTCGGTCTGATCGAGGCCTCACTCCAGCGCCGTCCCACACCGCTCCCCGATGCTCCAGCCCGACCCGATCGTCTGGTTCCTCGAGCTCTGCGTGCTCCTGCCGCTCGCGTCGTTGCCCGCGGCCCTCGCGGTGCGTGCTGCGGCGCGCCGCAGCGGGGACGCGAGGCTCGGGCTTGCGAACGCCTACGCGTACGCGCTGCTCGGCGCCCTGTTCGTCCTGGCCGTGCTGCACCTGCTCGAGACCCTGGGCCGCTTCACCCCGGTCGACTTCACCGGTCGGAACGTCGGGTACCTCGTCTTCGTCGGCGTCGTCCTCGGCGGCGCGGCTCAGGCCGCGCTGTTCGCGCGTGGGCTCTCGAACGAGGAGGGCGAGCGGATCGG
>CAYGST010000357.1:2203-5478 GCA_964352415.1 uncultured Planctomycetaceae bacterium
CGGCTGGAAGCAGGGGTGCCTCGTCGCCTTCGCCATCGTGTGCACGTTCCACGCCGCCCGTTACGTGTTCGCGATCGCGGTCTACGCGATCGCCTTCCACGTCGTCTAGCCGGCCTCGAGCCGCTGCGCCAGCGCCGCCTCGACGCGCGCCTTGCGCGTGAGCCCGCGCGCCGAGACGAGCTCCGCGCCCACGAGGCCGAACGCGAGCGGGAGAAAGCCACTCGCGAGCATCGCGAGCCCCGCCACGGAACCGAAGTCGATCCAGAAGCCGACCGCGATGAGGAGCCACAGGGCGTAGAACGGCAGGAAGAGCAGAAGCACCGCGCTGGCCGGCCCGAACCACCAGACGCCCTCGAGCCGGCAGCCGCCGCCAGTATCGCGCAGCTCCGCGTACAGCGTCGGCGTGCGCCGCGGCTCCCAGAAGAGGTCGCCGACCGCGACCGCTCCGGCCCCGCGTAGCCGCAGGCGCGTGCCGCGCATCGCACCGCCCACGACGAGCTCGCTGTCGCCCCCCTTCTCGATCCAGCCCCGCAGCTTCGCCGCCGCGCGCTCGACGTCGAGCGCGCTGTCGATCGCGAAGCGCTCGCGGCGCAGGAGGAGGTTCAGGAGCGCGGACATGGCGAGGGGGAGACGCCCCCGGCCCTCATCCTGACGCCGACTCCTCGTCCGCACCCCACCCCTCTTGAGTTTCGCGCCGCTGAGCACGTCCCGCGGGTCACGCACTCCCGAGGGCGGCGGTGCCCCGTTCCCCACGCACGAACTCTGAACACCGTGCTAGGTTCCATCCACCGGGAGGCCAGCACGCCACCGTCGTGACGGTCTGGATCGTCCCGCACGGTTCCTGCCGTCCGCGACTCGTGACGGCCTATCCCGCCGACCCGCGATGAAACTCACGCTCCTCGACCTCGTCGTTCTCACGACTGACCTGCCGCAGCACGGCCTGCGAGCGGGCGACCTCGGCACCGTCGTCCACCTCCACGCACCGAACGGCGCCGAGGTGGTATTCATGACCGCGAAGGGTCGCACCGTCGCCGTCGTCACCGTGACGACCACCGACGTCCGGCCGCTCGGGGACGACGACCGCATGAGCGTGCGTTCGGCCTGAGCGCGGCCAGAGCGGTCGCGCGCGGTCTGGGAGGCCAACAGGGGCCCAGCCAGCTGGCTCGTCCCCGGTACTGCCGTCCGCGCCTACGAGCCCTTCTTCATCACGTCCCGCGCGACGACGATGCGCTGGATCTCGTTGGTGCCCTCGTAGATGCGCGTGACGCGGGCGTCGCGGTAGAGGCGCTCGACCTTGTACTCGGCGGAGTAGCCCATGCCACCGTGGATCTGCACGGCGCGGTCGACGATGCGGTCGAGGGCCTCGGAGCCGAAGACCTTGACGGCCGCCGACTCGCGGCCGAAGGGCTGGCCCGTGTCGCACAGCCACGCGGTGCGGTAGATCATCGATTCCATCGCGTAGAGCTCGATCGCCGAGTCGGCGAGCATCCACTGGATCGCCTGGTGCTTCGCGATCGGCTTGCCGAAGGCCTCGCGCTGGCCGGCGTACTCGACGGAGAGCCGGTGCGCCTCGCGCGCGCAGCCGAGGCAGTTCGCGCCGAGCGCGAGGCGGCCACGATCGAGCACGCCCATGGCGGTGCGGAAGCCCGCGCCGACCTCGCCGAGGCGGTTCGTGTCCGGCACGCGCACGTTCTCGAAGGCGAGGGTCACGGTGCCCGAGCCGCGCTGGCCCATCTTCTCCTCGTTCTTGCCGACCTCGTAGCCCTCCGAGTCGCGCGGGACGAGGAAGGCCGTCACGCCGCCGTGCGCGCCCTTCGAGCGGTCGGTGATCGCGTAGACCACCGCGACGTCGGCGATGTCGCCAGCGGTGATCCAGATCTTCTCGCCGTTGATGATCCAGTCGTCGCCGTCGCGCACGGCGGTGGTCTTCATCGCGGCGGGGTCCGAGCCCGCGCCGGCCTCGGAGAGCGCGTAGCAGGTGAGCTGCTCGCCGCTCGCGAAGGCGGGCAGGAAGCGCGCCTTCTGCTCGTCGGTGCCGCCGACGACCACGCTCATCGCGCCGATCGACGCGTGCGCGCCGAGCGTCACCGCCACGGCGAAGTCGCCCTGGGTCAGCTCCTCCATCGCAACGCACAGACCCGTCTCCCCCATGCCGGCGCCGCCGTACTCCTCGGGGATCGCGATGCCGAACAGACCGAGCTCCTTCATCTGGTCGATGACCTCGGTCGGGATCGCGTGGTTCTTGTCGATGTCGTCGGCGATCGGACGGATGACGCCGTCGGTGAACTCGCGAACGGCCTGGCGCAGCATCTCGTGCTCTTCGGAGAAGGTGAAGTCCATGGACTACGTTCGGGGGGCGTCGGGGAAGAGGGCGTCGAGCACCTCGCGGACCTGCGCGAGGTAACGCTCGTGGACGAACAGATGGTCGCGGCTGAAGCCGCACACCGCGCCCAAGGGAACCCCGGCGGCGGCGAGGGATCCAGTGACCTTCGCGAGGAATCCGACGACCTCCCAGCTCATCGGGGCGACGAAGCGGATCCAGACGAGGCCGTCCTCGACGCGCGCGTGTGGCCGGCGCCGGCGCAGCGCGTCGAGCCGCGGCTCGGCGACGAGCAGCGTCGTCTCGCCGCCCTCGCGGATCAGCTGGCCGGGCGCGCCCTCGAGCAGGACGAGGTCCTCGGAGGTCGGCGGTTCGGGGAAGCCGGCGAGCGCGAAGCGCCCGGGCTCGAGCTCGTAGCGCATCGCGGCGAGGGCCGCGTCGAGGTCGGCGGCGGCGGGGTGGGCGTCGTCGTTCATGGCGGTCGGGATCGAGGTCGCAGGCTGGGGGTCGTCGGGTGCGTCAGCGGCGCTGGGGCCGCCGGAGAGCCGTCAGCGAGCCCAACGGCGGCCAGGCGGAGCCCTCGAAAGTGCCGCTCCGAGGGAAGTCGATGGCCTCCGGTGCGTCGTGACGCCCGGGGGGAGACGCTCCCGGCCCCGCGGAACCCGCGCCGGGGGCGACCCAGGTCCTCCCGACCGTCCGGTGAATCCCGGGAGGTCGGGAGCGGGCTGGGCCGATAGGGTACCCGCAGGCGGCGACGCCCCTCCCCCATGAAGACTCCCATCCTGATCGCCCTCGGCAGCCTGTGCGTCCTCGGCGCCGGGGGACTCGCGCTCCTCGTGCTCGGCGGCCGCGACGCGGCGCCGCCCGACGGACTGCAGCCGGTGACGCAGGTCGCCCCCGACCGCGACGCGCCACCCTTCGGAGTCAGCGCGCAGCGCCATGACCTGTCCGGGGA
>CAYGST010000358.1:0-5474 GCA_964352415.1 uncultured Planctomycetaceae bacterium
CGCGGCGACCTGCAGGCTGCGCAGGGTGGCGGCGCCGTAGGTGCTCTCGATCGAGGCGCGCTTGGCGGCGTCGATCAACGGATAGCGGTCCGGCGGCTCGGCGGCGGGCGGCTTGGGCGGCAGCGGGATCAGGCGGGTCGGGAGCTCACGACCGCGCTTCTCGGGGGCCTTGGGCGCGCTGGCGACGCGGGGGGTCGGAGCCGGCGGGTCCTGCTGCGGGCGGATCGTCGCGACGGACTCGGCCGTGTTGCCCACCAGGGACTTGATGCGCTCCTCGGCCGCCGCGAGCCACTCGTCGACATTGCCCGCGAAGTGCTCGAGGCGCTCCTTCTCCTCCTGGGTCCAGTACTCCGAGGTCTCGGCGCCGGCTTCGAGGGCGGCCTCGAACAGCGGGCCGACGGCGGAGCGATCGACCTGCTTGATGTAGGGGCCGCCGAGGTGCATGAAGCGCGGCGCCTGGCACTCGAGCGACCCGAGGTAGGTCCAGCCGTCCTCGTACGGGAAGATCTTCCACTCGATGTGGTTGCGCTGCTCGATGCGCTCGACGCGCTCGATGCGATAGGCGCCAGCCATGAACGAGCCGACGGGGCGCCCGCCGACGAGCCCGTGCGGCTCCTCGGCCTGCGGGGCCCAGATCAGGAGCACCTGATCGTCGAAGGCGTCGGCGCTCTGTCCGAGCAGCCAGCCGACACCGCTGTCGGGGATGACGAGGTGCGGTCCCTCCTCGTCGAACAGGTGGAGGTGGAAGCAGCGCGGCGTCCCCATGGCGCAGTACTTCGCCCGGAACTCCACCTCGATCCCACAGGCCCACTCCTTCGCGTCCTCGCAGATCGATCCATCCCATCCGTGTCGGTGGGCATTGGTCCGGCAACCGAGCGCGTTCCCGGGGACGATGTCGAAGGTCATGGATCGAGGTCTTGTCAGGTCGACTCGCCGCGGACGGAGCGTCGAACGAAAATAGGGCGGCAGAAAACGAATGCGCGGGAGCTCGAGCAGGGGCGGCGTCACGCGATCGCGTGAAGGAGAGAGAAGAACTCTGCGCTATGGAGTTCAAGAACTCATCCGAACGAATTCACGAGCGTGCTCCTCGATCTGATTCGAGATCGGGCGCGCACGGATAGAAAGTCGAAGGTGTGCGCAGCGTCTCGGGAGATCGCTCGTGTGGCGTTCGGGCCGCCGCCAACGGCTAGGAGTCCGGCTGCCCCGCTGAACTCGATTTCACCCGTATCGACGCCTGATCCGACTGTTGGATCGATCCCATTGCTCCACTCCTCCTTGCGATTCAGCGACTCCGAGGAGGGGCGTCGTCGACCGCTAGCAGCGCGGTCATCCTTCGCCAGTCGCCCCGGACCGGGGGCGCTGAAGCGGATTCGTTTCGACACGCCGTCAGTCTCGGTCCCGCGACGCGGTGCGGGCCAAGGGCCGGCGGATCGAATCTCCTCACATCCTCCTTCCTCTTACCCGTGGATTCTCGCCCGAAGCCCCCGATTCTGTCCAGTGGTGCCGAGGCATCTGCGCCGAAGGACGCGAATTCCGCGCCTCTGCGCGGGGGGCAAAACACCCCACGAAGGCCTCGGCTGGCGACACGGCTGCCCAGGCGGTAGCTTCCCCGCGTGTTGCTCGACGTCTTGATCGCGGCGGAGGACCTGGGGCGGCTCCAGGAGATCACCCGCATTCTCATGAGCTTCGGCTTCGGCGACGTGGCCCAGCGCATGGGGCTCGTCGGGGTGTTGCAGCGAGCGGGTCGCCTGCTGCACATCGAGAGCGCGCGATCCATGACGGGCGATTCGACGGCCCGCCGGGCGCGCCTCGCGATGGAGGAGCTCGGCCCGACCTTCGTCAAGCTCGGCCAGGTGCTCGCCGGCCGCCGCGATCTCCTCTGGCCCGAGTGGGTAGAGGAGTTCTCCCAGCTGCAGTCGCGCGTCTCCACCGTGCCCTGGGAGGAGCTGCGCGGTCAGCTCGAGCAGGACCTCGGCGAGGCTCCGGAGTCCGTGTTCATGGACCTCGACATCGAGCCGCTCGCCGCCGGGTCGATCGGGCAGGTCCACCGGGCATCCCTCCCGGACGGCCGTCCGGTCGTCCTCAAGATCCGCCGCCCCGGCATCGACAAGAAGGTGGCCGCGGACCTGCGGCTGCTGGAGCGTCTGGCGGAGATCCTCGAGCGAGAGATCAGCGAGCTTAAGCGCTTCCGGCCCACGGTCGTGGTGCGCCAGTTCGCGCGCTCGATCAAGGCGGAGCTCGACTTCAACAGCGAGGCGCGCAACACGCGCCTGATCGCGCGGAACATGCAGGGCCTCGACGAGCTCGATGTTCCGGTGGTGTTCGACGAGTACTCGTCGAAGCGGCTCCTCGTCCTGTCCTTCATCGACGGCCTCCCGGCCAGCGAGTGGAGCCGCAGCCCGCGACGCGAGGAGTACGACGGTCGCGCGCTGGCGACCCTCGGCGCCAGGGCGATCCTCAAGATGGTGTTCGTGGACGGCGTCTATCACGCCGATCCGCACCCCGGGAACCTGCTGTTCCTCGAGGACGGTCGCGCCGCGCTGCTCGACTTCGGGATGATCGGCCGGCTCTCGGAGTCGCGCCGTGAGCAGTTCGCGCTGCTGCTGGCCGCGGTCGTCGAGCGCGACGAGGAGGGCCTCGTCGACACGCTCCTCGAGTGGTCGGACGGCAGCGACACCGACGTCGAGCTCCTGTCCCAGGACTGTCGCGACTTCATGGATCGCTACACCGGGAACGAGCTCAAGGACATCGACGTCGCGTCGCTCCTGATCGACATCACGCGCATCGTCCGCGAGAACAACCTGATGCTCCCAGGCGACGTCTCGAGCCTGATCAAGGTGTTTCTGAGCCTCGACGGCCTCGGGCGCGAGCTCGACCCGAGCTTCAGCCTGGACGACCATGTGGAGCCCGTCGCGCGGCGGATGATGATCCAGATGCGCTCGCCGAAGCGCATGATCACGCGTAACTGGCGCGACGTGCGGCGCCTCGCGGTCTCGCTGCCGCGCGACCTGCGCAAGGTCGTCCAGCGCATGCGCCGCGGCGGCTTCAAGATCGAGCTCGACCTCCAGCGGCTCGACGAGTTCGGGCGACAGCTCGACCACAGCGCCAACCGCGTCACCGTCGGCCTGATCACCTCGGCGCTCATCATCGGGACCTCGATCGCCATGACCATCGACACGGGACCGCAGCTTTTCGGGTTGCCGCTGCTCGGCTTCCTGGGCTTCGGCACCTCGTTCGCGATCGGGTTGATGCTGCTCTGGTCGATCCTGCGGAGCGGGATTCGATGATCGGAGGCCTGCTCCTGGCGCTTCTGCCGATGCAGGTGCCGGCGGAGGCGGATGCGGAGGCGAGGCCCACGAGCGCGTCGCCGCGTGAGAACGTCCTGATCGTCATCGCGGACGACCTCGGCGTGGACCGCGTGCGCGCCTACGGGCATGCACGGCCGGATGGGAAGCCGCTCGCGCCGCTCACCCCGAACATCGATCGCATCGCCGCCGAGGGCGTCCTGTTCCGCAACGCCTGGGCGCACCCTGCCTGTTCACAGGCGCGCGCCGCCGCCCTCACCGGGCGCTACCCGAACCGCACAGGGATCGGCCGCTTCATCAAGAAGACCGAGATCGACACGGTCGGCCTGAGCGACGAGGAGCTGTGCCTGCCCGACGTGCTCCCGACCGACTACCGCTCGGCGATCCTCGGCAAGTGGCATCTCGTGGGGCCGCAGCGCGCGGCCGGTCCGACCACGGGCGACGACCACCCGGTGCGCTGCGGCTTCGAGCGCTTCAGCGGGACCGAGGGCAACCTGAACGGCTCGGGCGAGCCCTACCTGAGCTGGGAGCTGATCCGGGCGCGCCGGGGGGCGCCCGAAGCGACGCGCGTCCAGAAGCTGCACGGGGAGTACGCCACGACGCGGACGACCGACGACGCGCTCGAGGTGATCGAGGAGTTCGGGGACGAGCCCTGGCTCGTCTGGGTCGCCTACCACGCTCCGCACTCGCCGTGGCACCGTCCGCCGCCGGACCTGGTCACGACGGAGGGCTACGACCAGACGACGACCCTCGGCCAGGGACTGGCGATGATCGAGGCGCTCGACGCGGAGATCGGCCGTCTGCTGGCCGGCGTCGAGCCCGACGTGCTCGCGCGCACCACCGTGATCTTCTTCGGGGACAACGGCACGCAGAAGCGACTGGTCGAGCCGCCCTTCGACCCGGAGCGCGCCAAGGCGACGGTCTACCAGGGCGGCGTGAACGTGCCGTTCCTCGTGAGCGGCGCGCGCGTGGGGCAGGAGGCGCGAGGCGACGAGAGCCACGCCCTGGTCGACCTCTGCGACCTGCTCCCGACGGTGGCCGAGATCGTGGGGCAGGACGTGCCGGACGGGCTCGATGGCGTGAGCCTCCTCCCGTCGCTCGAGGCGCCGCAGGTCGCCAAGGGCCGTCCCTGGATCTACGCCGAGCGCTTCCGACCGAACTTCGCGCCCGAGGCGGGCAAGAGCTTCGGCGCGCAGCGCGTGATCGCGCACGACCAGACGGCGCGGAGCGAGCGCCTGAAGCTCGTCCGGCTCCGCGAGTTCGACCGCGATGGCGTCGGGCGCGACGTGCTCGAGCTCTACGACGTCCAGGCCGACTTCTTCGAGCGCCGCGACCTGCTCGACGCTGAGGGACTTCCGCCGGTGGAGCGCAAGGCGGAGTTCGACGCGCTGTTGGCCGTGCTCGACGAGATGGCGCGCTGAGCCGCGCGCCCCGGCGTCACTCGCGGGCGAGCAGCCTGCGCGCCGCGAAGGACCAGACGCCGCCGCACACCAGCACGGCGCCCGACACGCTCCAGACGACCAGGTCCGCGTCGATGGTGGCATCGAAGAGGCTCCCCGCGAGGAGTCCGCCCAGCGAGAAGCTGAGCGTCATGCCGAACAGCTCGAGCGCGTAGACGCGACCGCGGAACTCCGGCTCGGCGTGGCGCTGCCACAGCGTCGTCGAGGCGACCCAGATCGAGGAGCCGCCGAGGTGGGCGAAGGCGACGCACGCGCAGGCCGACCACAGTCCGGGGACGAACGGGACGATCGAGTAGCCGAGCGCCGCGATCACGAAGCCGCCAGCGATCTGGCGCGCGAGGTGGTGGTCGTCCTCGCCGAACCAGCGACGGCCGAGGATCGGGCCGAGGCCAGTGCCGAGGCCGCGCGCCGCGTAGAGCATGCCGGTGGCGAAGCCGGCGCGCTCGAGGTCGTGCTCTTCGCCCGCGAAGCGCGTGTTGCCGAGCACCGACAGCAGGACGAGGTAACCGCCGCCCGGGCCCCAGAGCGACTTGGCGAGCAGCACGGCGGAGATGCCGCGCTCGCGCGCGTGCTGCAGGCCGCGGCGCAGCTCGACGAACAGCACGGCGTCGCGCAGGCGGAAGCGCTCGGGGTGCTCGCCGACGGGCGGCAGGTGCAGGCCCACGAGCAGCAGGGCGGCTCGGGCGAGCCGCGGGTACGCCGGGCTGTC
>CAYGST010000359.1:0-5470 GCA_964352415.1 uncultured Planctomycetaceae bacterium
GAGTTGACCGAGGAGTCGCAGCCGCTCGACCTCGCGCAGCTCGAGCTTGCGCTCGACCCTGGCTTCGGCGGATCCGGCTTGAGCGGTGACTTCGCCATGAAGCTGATGCCCGGCGCGGCGTCGGGCGAGGAGGTCGAGGAGCTGTTCTCCATGGCCGACCTCGATCAGAAGCCGCGCTGCATCTACCAGCCCGGTCCGGACCTCACGCCCAAGCTGCGCAAGAAGGGCGGCGGAACGGTCTACGTGCTGTTCATCGTCGACGAGGGCGGCCGCGTAACGAATCCGATCATCCAGAGCTCCCCCGACGCGATCTACGAGCGCCCCGCGCTCGACGCGATCAAGAAGTGGCGCTTCGAACCCGGCAAGCGGAAGGGCGAACCCGTCAGCTTCCGCATGCGCTGCCCGATCACCTTCCCGAAGGCCTAGAACCATGACCTCCAACAAGCCCCTTCTGTTCGCTCTGCTCACGGTCGCAGCCGCCTGTGCCACGACCGAGCCGCGCGTGATCGAGCCCGCCGCTTCGGCGCAGACGAGCCCCTCCTCCGCGCCTGCGACGCAGGGCGCCGCCCCGAGCTACTCGGTTCAGGACGCCGCCGGTGCTCCGCAAGAGGCGCCGCCCGCCCCCGAGGCGCAGCGCGACTACAGCCTGCACGGCGGCGACACGAACCTCTGGCGTGACCCGGACTTCCAGCGCCGCTTCGTCGAGAGCTACCTCGCCGAGACGGACATCGAGCCGCGCGTCAACATCGACGAGACCGAGTCCCTGCAGAAGATCGCGGAGTCCATCTCCGACGGCCGCATGGACCGCGCGATCGCGCGCCTCAAGAAGGACGGCGGCCCGAAGGCCAGCGCGGTGTTCGACTTCACGCTCGGGAACATCTACTTCCAGCAGGAGGAGTTCGAACTCGCTGCGGCCGCGTACAACATCGCCGTCGACAAGTACCCGAAGTTCCGTCGCGCCTGGAAGAACCTCGGCCTGATCCACGTTCGGCAGGGCGAGCACCGCGCCGCCGGCTACGCGTTCACCCAGGTGATCGAGCTCGGCGGCGGCGACGCCCTGACCTACGGCCTGCTCGGGTTCGCGTACACGAACACGGACAAGCCGATCGCAGCCGAGTCGGCGTACCGCATGGCGACGCTGCTCGACCCGCTGACGCTCGACTGGAAGCTCGGCCTGGCGCGCAGCTTCTTCAAGCAGCGCCGCTACGGCGACGCTGCGACGCTCTGCGGCGAGCTGATCGCGGATCAGCCGAACAGCGCCGACCTCTGGCTGCTGCAGGGCAACGCGTTCATCGGGATGAACCAGCCGCTGCGCGCCGCCGAGAACTTCGAGTTCGTCGAGCGCCTGGGCGCCTCGACGCCCGCGAGCCTGAATAACCTCGGCGACATCTACATCAACGAGAAGCTGTTCGAGCTGGCGGTCACGGCCTACGTGCGCGCCATGGAGCTCGACAGGGAGGGCGACGTCTCGCGCGCCGTCCGCGCCGCGGGCTCGCTCACGGCCAACGCGGCCTTCGATGACGTCCGTCGCCTGATCGCGGCCATCGAGGACCTGCACGGCGACCTCCTGCTCCCGGCCGAGCGCAAGAACCTACTGAAGATCAAGTCGCGCATCGCGGTCGCCCAGGGCATGGGCGGCGAAGAGGCGGAGATCCTGAAGGAGATCGTCGAGATGGATCCGCTCGACGGCGATGCGCTGGTCCTGCTCGGCGATCACTCGGCCCGCTACGAGAACGTCGAAGAGGCGATCTTCTACTACGAGCGCGCCGCCGGCATCGACGGCTTCGAGGCGCGCGCCAAGAAGTCGCACGGCCAGCTGCTCGTGACCCAAGGCCGCTACTCCGACGCCCTGCCGCTGCTGCGCCGCGTCGTCTTCCTCGAGCCTACCGATGGCCTCAAGGTCTACATCGATCAGGTCGAGCGGCTCGCCCGGACGTCCGGCGGCGACAACTAGGATCGGACTCACCAGTCCGGGAGCGGTAGGCTGCCGACATGACGCCTCTCGATCCCAAGCACAGCCGGCCGCGACGCGCATGCGTCGCGGCCGCGTTCGTTTGCGCGCCACTCGCGCTTGCGCTGGCCGCCTGCAGCACGGATGCACCCGCGAGCAACCCGTCTGCCGGGGAGCGCGAGTCCGTGGTCGAGCACTTCGACGACGTGGACGCGCTGCTCGTGGAGGCGGGGGAGCGACTCGGCGAGGGCGACCTCCTCGCGGCGCGCGAACTCTATCGACGCGCCGCGCTGGCCGGCGACACGCAGGCCCAGTTCGCCCTCGGGCTGCTGCACGAGTCCGACGAGCCCGAGGTTCACGACGATGCCGAGGCGCGCCGCTGGTACACGCTGGCCGCTGAGCAGGGCTTCGTCGACGCGCAGTACCACCTCGGTCTGCTCCTGATCTCGACCGACGCCGAGGAGCGCGACCCGATCTCCGCGATCCAGTGGTTCGAGAAGGCGGCGCTCGCCGGCGAGCCGCTCGCGCAGTACGCCCTCGCGCGTCTGCTGCTCTCCGCCGGCAACGCCGAGCAGGTGACGATCGGCGCGGAGTGGATGCTGCGCGCAGCGCAGAGCGGCATGACGCCGGCGATGGGGGAGGTCGGACTGCTGTACGCGCGCGGAACCGGCATCGAACAGGACCTGGACGAGGCGCAGCGCTGGCTGCTGCAAGCGGCGGAGGCGGGTGAAGCCCAGGCGCAGTACAACCTCGCGCTGCTCCACCTCCAGGGCCGCGGTGTCCCGCAGGACTTTCGGTTGGCGATGAGATGGATGCGGCGCGCGGCCGATCGCGGGCTCCCCATCGCTCGCCAGAAGCTCGGTGCGATGTACGAGAGCGGGCGCGGCGTCGAGCGCGATCTGGCCGAGGCCTACTACTGGTATGGCCTCGCCGCGGAGCCCTCGGCTGAGTTCGACGACGCCACACCGAGCTCCCTGCACGACGACGCGCGGCGCAGTCGGGATCGGATCGGGCTCAGGCTGACTCCGGCGCAGCGGGCGGCAGTCGAGGGGCGCTGATCGGCCTCGGAGGACGCCGTGGTGCGAGCCCGGGCCCTTGCCGAGCGCGCTGTGCCAGCGAATTCACGCGGGAGCTGACCCGTATGAACGCGCCAAGTGCTTCCAGCGAAGTAGTTTGCGAGCGCTCTTGCGGACGGCGCCCGCAGCCCTCGGGGTCCCTCAAGTGGGCCGCCGGGGCTCTCCGATGGGTGCTCCCATGCACTCGATCTCGCCGCTCCCCGTCGTCGCCCTCGCGCTCCTCCCGCTCGCCGCCTGCTCCAGCCCGACCCAGGGCGCTCAGCGCGCCTACTCGAAGGGCGACTACGAGCGCGCGCTGGAGCGCTGGACGCCGCACGCGGAGGAGGGCGACCTCGACTCGCAGTACATGCTCGGGCTGATGTACGACGAGGGTACCGGCGTCGTGGAAGACGACCACACCGCGGCGCAGTGGTACCTCGACGCGGCGGAGGACGGCCACGCGCCGTCGCAGACGAACCTCGGGCTCCTCTACTACGAGGGCGACGGCGTGGAGCAGTCCTACGCGCAGGCGTTCCAGTGGTTCGGCCGCGCCGCCGAGCAGGGCTTCGCGCCGGCGCAGACCAACCGTGGGGTGATGTTCCTCTTCGGGCAGTCGGTCGAGCAGGACCACGAGCAGGCGCGCACGCTGTTCCGTCTCGCCGCGAACCAGGGCGACGAGAAGGCGCAGCGCTTGCTCGGCTCGGTCTACCAGGAAGGCCTCGGAACGGAGGCGAACCCGGTCGCGTCGATCGAGTGGTTCGAGCAGTCCGCGAAGAGCGGCAACGCCTACGCGCAGCTCCAGCTCGGACGCGCGTACTGGAGCGGGGAGGGCGTGGAGCGTGACTACGACCGCGCGCTGACGTGGCTCGAGCGCGCCGCGGACCAGGACATCGATCAGGCGCAGTTCCTCGCGGGATGGATGCACTTCCACGGCCAGGGCGTGCACGCGAACTACGAGACTGCGGTCGAGTACATCCGACCTGCGGCGGAGTCGGGACTGGCCGTGGCGCAGGCGCAGCTCGGCATGATGTACCTGCGCGGTCAGGGCGTCGAGGCGAACGATCGCAAGGCGGCGAAGTGGCTGGAGGACGCCGCGGATCAGGGCTTGCCGATGGCGCAGTACAACCTCGGCCTCCTGCGCGCCCGGGGCAAAGGCGTCGAGAAGGATCGCGGTCAGGCGATCCACCTGCTGCGCGAGGCCGCGCTGCAGGGCCACGAGGGCGCGCAGGATCGCCTCGCGCTCCTCGGCGAGCCGGTGGGGGAGCTGCCGGATCGTGTCGCGGCAAACTAGGCGCACACGGACGCGAACGATCGGGCGGGCGGCCTCCGGATCCACGATCCCCGCGCCCCCCCCCCGTACGAGAACCTCCCCACAACAACCACCCGGCCAAGCCCCCTGCTCGGCATCGGTACGCCTCGCGGTGGATGATGCATGACCAGGCGGCGCGCTTCCCGTGAACGTCCCTGGTCCCCGGCGCGCACGCGCAAGTCCCTGTCCGTCGCGAAGCTGTCGCCCGGCGCCCGAAGGCTCGAGCTCGAATCGGCCCCTAGACCCCCTGGAACGGCCAGGATTCGGTGAGTTGGAGGCGAAGGCGAAGCTCACACAAGTTGCGGGGAGCCTTCACCTGGCCTTCAAGCGTCGAGCCGCCTCGACGCCTATCCTTCTCGCGCCACGGTGGAGACGCCACACAGGAGACCGACTCCTAGCGCCTCGCCGTGACCCTCAATCTCTCCACCTGCGAACGGACCACCACATCTAAGTGATGAAGCTCATTCAAGGAACCGGCCTCGCCCTCGCGGCTCTCTCGGCTGCCGCCAACGCCGGCGTCGACTGCAGCACGCTCCCCGCGACCGTCGTCAACGTCTCCACGGACATCTCGGTCGCCACGACCTGGACCGCCGACAACCAGTACAACCTCACCACGCAGATCTTCGTTCTGCCGGGTGCCTCCCTCACGATCGAAGCGGGCACCGTCGTCGCTTCGGCCGCGACCGTCAACGGCGCGGGCTCGCTCGCCGTCACGCGCGGCGCGCAGATCTTCGTCCAGGGCACGGCCGACTGCCCGGTCATCATGACCTCGACGAACGACACCGCCACGTGGGTCGGCGGCGACCCGAAGACCGGCACCTGGCGCGAAGCCGCCCAGGAGTGGGGGAACTTGACCGTCATGGGCTCGGACTTCATCTCCGAGAACGCCACGACCGGCAACACTTCCACCTGCGGCAACAACACCGCGCTGATGGAAGGCCTGATCGACGACGGCTCCGGCCGTAACGTCTACGGCGGCACCGACGCCAACGACGACAGCGGCTCGATCGAGTACGTGTCGCTGCGCTACGGCGGTCGCGTGATCGGCCTCGCCGACGAGCTCAACGGCATGTCGCTCGGCGGCATCGGCTCGGGCACGACGATCAACCACATCGAGATCATGAACAACGTCGACGACGGCATCGAGATCTGGGG
>CAYGST010000360.1:0-5459 GCA_964352415.1 uncultured Planctomycetaceae bacterium
GAACCTGCGTTGCCGCGCCAACGCGCTGGTCGGCGCGCGACGCCGCATCGTCGGCGTGGACGGCCAGTTCCCGAGCAACGTGCAGACCTGGCGCCGCCTCGCGGACGCGGGCTTCGAGCTGGTGCTCGTCGCGGGCAGTGACGGCGTCGAGCAACGCTTGCTCGCCGAATTGGACAGTCGCGCCGCGCTGCTCGCGATCGCGCCGCTCTCCTGGACGAACGGTCGTCGCCTCGACGTCGCGCGCCTGTGCGCCGCGGCGCGCGGGGCCGGCGCGCTCTCGCTGCTCGACGTGACGCAGTCGGTCGGCGTCGATACGGCGATCCCGATGGAGCTCTGCGACGTCGTCACCGGCGCCGGCTACAAGTGGCTGCTCGGCCCGTACGGAACCGGCTTCCTGCGTCTCACCCCCGAGCTGCAAGAGCGCCTCGAGCCGCTCGAGGCCAACTGGAAGAACTTCGCGGGCTCGCAGGACTTCAACCGCCTGACCGAGTACGCCGACGACTTCGCGAGCCCCGCGGCGAAGTTCGACCAGGGCGAGAGCTCGGCCTTCGTGCGGCTCGCCGGCTGGGAGCCGGGGCTGCAGGCGCTCGTCGACCTCGGCGTGGGCGCCATCGCGGCGCACACCGCGCGCGTTCACGCGGCCGTGCGCGAGGCCCTCGACGCCGAGCGCTTCGAGGTCTCGCCCTGCGACGGCGCGCTCCAGGCTAGCCACCTGTTCCGCGTCGCTCCGCGCGACGCGGCGGACTTCGACCCGCTCTCGGAGGCGCTCGCCGCGGCCGGCGTCGGCGTCTCGCGCCGTGACGGTGGCTGGCGCCTCTCCCCGCACGTCTACAACGGCGGCGAGGACGTGGCGCGCTTCGTAGCGGCGCTCGCCGCAGAGCCGGGGCGGAGCTGAGGCGCCCGGCGGCGGCCCCGGTTAGCCTGGGGCCATGCTGCTCCTCCTCGCGACCCTCTTGCTCTCGACCCCGATGGACGCCACGAGCGACATCGAAGCGCTCCTCGACGACTTCCACCTCGCGGCGGCGCAGGCGGACGGCGAGCGCTACTTCGCAAACTTCACCGACGACGCGGTGTTCCTCGGGACCGACGCGAACGAGCGCTGGACGGTCTCGGACTTCCGCGCCTACGCCGAGCCGTACTTCTCGAAGGGCAAGGGCTGGGCCTACGTCGCTACCGAGCGCAACGTCACGGTGGCGCTGGACGGCGCCGTCGCGTGGTTCGACGAACGCCTGCAGAACGCCAAGTACGGCGAGGTGCGCGGCTCGGGCGTGCTCGAGCAGCGCGAGGGCGAGTGGCGCATCGCGCAGTACAACCTCGCGTTCCCGATTCCGAACGACCTCGCCGCGGGCGCGGCCAAGCGCGCCCTCAAGGCCGAGGTCGTGGGGGAGCCCCGCGGTCGCGAGGTCTTCGCCAAGGACGGCGAGCGCACGCTCGTGCTCTGGAACAAGGTCGTGCCGTCGCTCGTCGGCGAGAAGGCCGAGGGCCCGCCGCCGCCGATCGTCGTGTTGCTGCCCAGCGCGACCTTCAGCGCCCGCGCGACCTGGGATCTGCCGCTGCGCGACTACTCCGTGATGAACGCGCTCGCGCGCCGCGGCTTCGACGTGTTCGCCATCGAGCTCGGCGGCTACGGGCTGTCGAGCCCGCCCACCGACGACCCGGCGGGCGGCTGCCCCAGCGCCGTGCGCGACCTCGGCATCGCCCTGGCCCGCATCCGCAAGCTGCGCGGCGACCGGCCGGTGTTCCTCGTCGGGCCGAGCCGCGGCTCGCAGGTCGCGGGCGCCTACGCGCAGGCGAACCCCGAGCGCGTCCGCGGCCTCGTGCTCTACGGCTTCCGCTGGAAGAGCCGGGTGCCCGAGGCGGTCGTTCGCGAGGTCTTCGGTGAGGCCGCCCTCGACGGCCCGCGGCGCGCGGTGACCTCCGCCTCGGCGCGCGGCGACTTCATCCCCGGCTTCCACGAGGAGGACGTCCCCGCGAGCTTCGAGCAGCACCTGCTCGCCCAGGGGCAGACGGTCCCGACCGGCCCCTTGCGGGACTACGTCGAGCGCCTGCCGCTCGTGGACCCCGCGGGGCTCGCCGTGCCGACGCTCGTGCTCTACGGCCGCCTCGAGTTCGAACAGCCGGACCCCGAGGCCCCGGGGGAGACGCTGCGCTTCGACGAGCACCGCGCGGAGCAGCGCGCGTTCTTCGACGCGCTCACGGGCCCGAAGCGCTGGATGGAGCTCCCCGGCGCCGGCCACAGCGCGCACCTCGACGCGCCGCACGTGCTGTTCCAGCGCGGCCTCGCCGGCTGGCTCGAGCGCTTGCCCTGAACGACCGCGGGGCGCCCGATGGGCGCCCCGCGGTGCTCGCGCACGCCGCTCGGGCGCGCGCGCTTCGAGCTTCGAAGCCCTACTTGGCGACCTCGAGCTGCGTCAGCGCGATGGTCTCGCCGGTGACCGTGCCGGCGACGGTGGCCTCGACCGTCGTCTTGGCGCCGCACCACTCCATGGCGCCGAGGCCGTGCTCCTTCGGGTTCGAGATCATGGCCCACTCGCCGTCGACGTCGACGTAGTTGCCGCACTTGCCGATCTCGTCGATGTCGCAGCCGCACTTGACCTCGCGCATCGAGGCCTCGATGGCGACGGGGGTGACGTCCTCGAGCGTGGCCTCGACGGCTCCGGTGGGCGTCGTGACCTCGGCGGCCTCCTTCTCGGAGCTGCAGGCGAAGGCGGGGAGGAGGAGCGTGAGCGTGAGCAGAGTGGTTCTCATGGTTCGTTCGTTCGTTGGGTTGGGGCGGTCGCAGAGGGGGCTGCGGCGCCGCACAGGGTAGCGGATCCCCGGCGCGGTTGAGCGACGACCCGGGAGACGATGGCGCAGCGACGGCCCGGGCCGCGAGAGCTGCGATCCGGTCCGCGCGCGCCGCGGATCGGCTCGGAGCGGGGCGAGGCCGGCAGCGCTTGCGCCGTCCGCCATCAGCTCCGAGACTGCGACTCCGCATCACGCCCGCCGCTCTTCAGACCCTTCGCTCCATGGCCACCGACCGTCCGCTCCGCGTCGCCCTCGCCGGCCTCGGCTTCGGCGCCGAGTTCCTGCCGATCTACCAGCGACTGCCCGGCGTCGAGGTCGTCGCGCTCTGCCAGCGCACGCGCTCGAAGCTCGACGCCCTCGGCGACGCCTTCGGAGTCGAGCGCCGCTACACGGACTACGCCGAGCTGCTCGCGGATCCGGACGTGGACGCGGTCCACATCAACACGCCGATCCCGGACCACGGACCGCAGTCGATCGCCGCGCTCGAGGCGGGCAAGCACGTCGCCTGCACGGTGCCGATGGCGACCACGGTCGAGGAGTGCCGGCGCATCGTCGAGCTCGCGGAGGCGCGCGGCCTGACGTACATGATGATGGAGACCGTCGTCTACAGCCGCGAGTTCCTCTACATGCAGCAGCTCCACGACGCGGGCGAGCTCGGGCGGCTGCAGTTCCTGCAGGCCTCGCACATGCAGGATATGGACGGCTGGCCGGACTACTGGCCGGGCTTGCCGCCGATGCACTACGCGACCCACTGCGTCGGTCCGTGCCTGGCATTGCCGCGCCTCGACGCCGAGTCGGTCAGCTGCGTCGGTTCGGGGCGCATCCGCGATGAACTGGTGGCGCACTACGGCTCGCCGTTCGCGGTCGAGTCGGCCCAGATCACGCTGCGCGGCGGCGAGCTCGCGGCGCGCGTTCATCGTTCGCTGTTCGACACCGCGCGGCAGTACCGCGAGAGCATCGACGTCTACGGGAGCGCGAAGTCCGTCGAGTGGCCGCTCGTCGAGGGCGAGCCGCTCGTCGTCCATACCGCCAAGCGCCCCGAGCACGAGATCCCCGAGCGCGTCGAGTGCCCCGACTTCGCGCACCTCCTGCCCGAGGAGATCCGCGCCTTCACGACGCAAGGCCTCTACGACCTCGACGAGAACACGCACCTCTCGTTCACCCAGGGCGGCGGTCACGGCGGCTCGCACCCGCACCTCGTGAACGAGTTCGTGAGCGCTCTGCGCGAGGGCCGGCCGACCTATCCCAACGCGCGCCAATCGGCGAACTGGACCTGCGTGGGGCTGCTCGCCCACGAGTCGGCGATGGCGGGCGGGGAGCCGCGGCGACTGCCGGAGTTCACGCTGAGCGACTGAGCGCCGCGCGCGCGTCAGGCGAGGTCGACGCCCTGGAGCGCCGCCGCCGTGGCGGGGCAGCGGTCGGCGAGGCCGTCCAGCTGCGCGAGCCGTCGCAGGTCCTCGACGTCGTCCACGTCGAAGGACTCCGCCGTGAGGTGCACAGAGAGCCCGTGCATATCGGCGCTCGCGACCGTGTCACGCAGTGTCTCGGGCGCGCTCCAGCGAATCCCGTCGAAGAGCCGCGGCCGCTCGGCGGCGAGTCCGATCAGGTAGTAGCCGCCGTCGTCGCACGGACCGAGCACGACGTCGCTGCGCTCGAGCGCATCGAAGGCCTCGTCGAGCACCGCCGGCGAGAGGTGCGGCATGTCGGCGCCGACGAACAGGATCGGGCCGAGGCCCGCATCGAACAGGGCGCCGAAGCCGGCGGCGAGGCGCGCGCCGAAGTCGAGCTCGGGCTGCACGAACAGCTGCGCGTCGGGGTCGAGCGAGGCGAACCACCCCTCGCTGCCCGCGGGGGCGACGTACAGGCAGCGCTCTGCGTTCGTCTGCGAGCGCATGGCGCGCAGCGTGTCGCGCAGGAATGCTTCGGAGAGCCGCGCGGCGACGCCGCCGCCGACGCTCGCCGCGAGGCGCGTCTTGACGCGCCCGGGCTGCGGCCGCTTGGCCATGACCGCGATGCAGGGCAGGCTCGGCATGTCAGGCGGCTCCTTCGCTGCCGGGTGCAGGGTCGAGGTACTCGAGGAAGCGCGTGCGCACCTCGCGCGCGTGCTCGCGTACGCCGTTGCTCGACCACTCCGTCGTCGTGATCGGCTCGAGGAACTGGACACGCACGGTGCCGCTGCGCACGAGCAGCGCGCCCATCGGCATGGCACGCTCGACGCCGCGCGTGATCATCGGCACCAGTGGAATGCCGTGCTGCGCGGCGAGGTGGAACGCCCCGAGTTTGAAGTCCTGCAGCCCGCCGAGACGCGAGCGCGTGCCCTCCGGCGCCATCAGGCAGTTGGCCTGCTCGTCCCGGATGCGGCGCCCTACCTCTCCGAGGCTGCGCACGGCGGCTTCGTGGTTCGAGCGGTCGACGGGGACCATGCCGAGCGACCGCAGCGCGCTCCCGAGCCCCGGCACGCGGTTGAACTCCTTCTTGTAGAGCACGACTGGGTTGCGCGGCAGGGTGGCGGCGAGGACGTAGATGTCGAGCAGGCTGGCATGGTTGAACAGCACGATGCGGCCGCCGGGAGCCTGAAGCTGCTCCGCGCCGTGGACCTCGAGCCGCACGCCGCAGAGTGCGAGCGGCACCCGGCCCCAGAGCCGCGCCCACGGCAGGAAGCCTCCGCGTCG
>CAYGST010000361.1:0-5457 GCA_964352415.1 uncultured Planctomycetaceae bacterium
CCGTTGCCCATTTGCCATGACTGCGATGGAAGTCAATCAACTGGGCAATGTTGATATCTGCAACACCATCACCATAGGTAAAACAAAATTCTGTTTCATCCTGCACATAAGTAGCGACCCGCTTCAGTCGCCCTCCTGTCAAAGACTCTTCCCCAGTATCAACAAGAGTTACTTTCCAGGGTTCGGCATAGTTTTGATGTACTTCCATACAGTTATTCACCATATCAAAAGTGACATCGGACATATGCAGAAAATAGTTGGCGAAATATTCCTTGACGACATACCCTTTGTAGCCACAACATATAATGAAATCGCTCACGCCATGGGCAGAATATAATTTCATGATGTGCCAGAGAATGGGTTTGCCGCCGATTTCTATCATCGGCTTCGGCTTTAAATGGGTTTCTTCAGAAATACGAGTTCCCAGCCCACCAGCCAAAATAACTGCTTTAACCACAACAACTCAAATCTTGAACATGCTAATTAATGGTTTGATGAAAATCTAAAATAATATCCTGAATCTCTTGTATTTCAGATTCATCATAAGATATTCCGCCTTCTCCCCAGGCTCTCGCCATTTCACTTAAATCACCAGAACTAATCATTGGACGCTCAACACCCATATATCCCTCTAAGGAGTGTTTGATTTTCTTGATGTATGCTACCCATGACAAGGGTAATTTCGTCGTCAATAAATTCCGAGCATTAGAAATTAATCGTGTGATATACCTTGTGAAATTTACCCACCTATTATCAAATGACGCCTGTGAGCAAACCACGAAAGCATCCATAGCATCTAGAATATCTTTTCTGACTTGTCCCCCAGCCAAGAACTCTTCCAACCTTTCACTTTCGGCTAAAGCTTTCTCAATATCTTCTACATATACTTCCTTTTCTGAAGCGTAATCATTCTGAGTCATCCACTTATAGTTGGGCAAAGTTTTTTTGTTCCTTGGTGCATTTGTCGTTGCGTTTTCTCCGCTTCTTAACCACGTTAGCACATCAATAACAGCGGATTTTCCCTGATAAGCACAAGCCATTTCATAAGCTATTTCCGAAGCATCAATTGTAGAAGTTTCAGTAATGGCAGCCATAACATTCACCTTCCATACATCTGCCTTGGTGACAGCATATATGGTTGTACAAAGATATGGGTTCATGTGCTTTAACAGGCGCTCCCTTGGGTCATTGCTGAGTAAGGTATAACCTTCAAAAGACGTATGGGGAGCAATCCAAGGATAAGAAAAAATATCTTTGTCCTCAGTTATTTCAAAGTATAAGCATCTACCCAGGCAAGCAACTAGATCACTATTTTCAAGCCGATCCATACACTTTTTCAAGCCACTAGGTAGATGAAATTCATCATCACCCAGCAAAATTGCATACTCTGTTGTAACCATTTCATCTGTAATTGCTTTAGATAAGCGGGCATTGATGGAAATCGGAAGATGATGATAGAAAATATTAGGCGAAAGGCTTAGTAACTGATGAGCATATATAGGATGAGAGCTCCCGTCTAATACATGTACGGCAGGTCCCTTGCCCGACCAATAACGCATATTTCTCAGGGCATAGTCTTGTCGATTATAAGTCGGCATAACAATCGTCAAATCTGATAATTCTGCCATCAAACTCCTTATTTTTTTTGCAAACATCAGAAAACTCTACACCACCCAAGAAACTAACTGCTTAGCACCGGAGCCTTAATGAAAAGCCAACAGGAGACCATATAATTCAATATAAGTTAAGTCTTCTTCTAAACAAAAAATAGGTCAGTTTATGAAATGCTTCGCGATAGACTCTTGTCCCCTAAGTGACAAACCCCCATCTACCATCAACGACTGTCCCGTCAGAAAAGAAGACTTGTCACTACAGAGAAACTCCACTACGTCGGCAACATCTTGAGCTGTACCCATTCGGTTTAATGGGGTAATAGCTTCCAAAACTTTCCGAAGCTTATTGGTCTTGGCAAAGAAGTTCAAGTTTTCCGGCTTTATCAATGTGGATGGCAAAACAGAGTTGAACCTTATGCCATCTTTTCCATATTTAACAGCAAAATATCGCAACAACATTTCTAGACTTGCTCGCGAAGCATGATATTGAATGGTTGCTTCATCTAACACAAACTGACTAGAATTAGATCCTATAATCACCACCGAGGCTTCATCGCAAAGCTTCGGCCTCATGGATTCAATAATATTATGAGTTGCCTTGACAGATAGATTAAATTCTTGGCTCCACTCTGAGCCACGATAACGTTGTGAAAATATTAGATAGTCAATTTTAGAGTTAATGCGATCTGCCAAAACAGATGAATTTTCCAAGGAAATATCAAATCTTATGTGGTGATCTTGATCATATTTTCTTCTTGATACCGTATAAACACAATCTCCTCTTTTTCTGAGACTATTGGCTATTACTTGACCAATGCCCTTAGTGCCCCCAACCACAACGCTAACTTTCATGGGCTGCTTAACAAAGATAGTTATAGGGCGATATTGACAGGCTTAATGAAAGTCACGCCAATGTTTTCTAAATATTTGTACTTGCCGTAGATTTTGTCATAGTGTTGCCAAGCTAGGACGACAATAACGTCTGTTGACTTAAACTCGATTTGGCTAGGAGGATATACCGGAATAGCTGTCCCAGGGCAAAAAGTGTTCCACTTTAAAGAATTGTCATCAATTACGAACTCGATGAATTTATTAAATTCGAAAAAACTTCTTAGTGTACCTGTACTATGAGATGCCCCAAACCCTATTATCCTGTAAGATTTCTCTCGCAATTCTGATAACCGTTTAGTCAGGTCATCTTTCTGTGAGTGTAGCTCATTCTTAAGCGCAATAAAATCTTCTATGCTTGTAAACTTTTCAGATTTGTCGCTGTTGAAAACATAATTCGAAGGCTTGGCAGAAGGCGATAAGTGTATGCGAACTGAGCCCCCTCGCAATTGATTAAATGAAATATCGACGATGTTCAATTCAGTTAGTTGAGCTAACTTTCTGACAGAGGATATTGAAAAGTAAGAATAATGTTCATGATAGATATAGTCGAAAAGACCCTTGCTAAACTGTTCTGGGTGATATCCTGTTTGAATAATGATTTCAGACTTCGCATCTTTTAGGAGAGAACGAGATAATCTGATAGTCTCTTCTGGATTTTGAATGTTAGCAAGAACATTATTGAGAGTAATCACATCAAACAATCCATCAGAATCTGAAATCTGCTTGCAGATTTCTTGATTGAAGTAACCTTTTACTGTCTTTCTTCCTAACTTATTAGCAGCCTCAGCAATGTGAGGCGAGGGTTCTACACCCATCGCATCTATGCCAATAATTTCACATGCAGCAATCATAGAGCCATCATTACTACCAATATCAAGCAACTTAATTTGGGACGCGTTAAATCTAGATTTAATGTCGCTTGCATATTGGCGAAAGTTACCACTCAAGTTGTGTGTAACTGAGCTTTGGTATAAATAATTTTCGTAAGATAACTCGGGACTCACAAAAAATGATAGTTGGCAATGTTTGCACTTCTGGCAAATTAGGAGTTCTAGAGGATAAAGCTGTAGTTGAATGGCTTCTTCTTTACTGCTCAAATATTTGTCAGTTAATGGTGTAGCCTCTAAAGGCAGAGCAGATATAAGATCCGTTGCTTTGCAAACTAGACAATTCATCTAAAATCTTAACTCTCTAAGAACTCTAACTTGTTTGGTTTGAAAGGACCATGGGTTGATTCCAAAAAGACAAGGTTTTGTGTGAGAGGAATCAACCCATGAAACTCTTCTCCTACTCTATTGAAAAACACTTCACCATATTTAAGTTCTTCGCTGGTGTATGTATTTTTTCCGGCATCATCATAAGCATGATACCTAGCTTTGCCATGCATGATTATGTAGCTTTCTAGTTTCCACGGATGCCTATGTATGGGGTATTGAGTCCAGCCAGTTACAGCAATCAGCATTTGTTGCAGGTTGCTCGAATCTGACTCATGCAAGCATATCCTGTGCAAGTTTTTGCTAGAATTTTTGGCCTTAGAGATGCAGTAATCTACTTCTTCATCTGTAATCGTAAATTTTTGATCTATGCATCTACTAACTTCTGAACTGACTTGGCAAAGAGTAATCATGATTGAATAGTTACAACAAAATCTTTTGACCCTCTAAAGATGCTTCTTATCTGTGCCTGACATCCTTCTGCCATTAATTTGGACCTAACTTTTTCAAAAGATCGTGGATGCGTAGCAATAAGCACGAGATCTAGTCGCGTAGTCTCAGGGATGAATTTGACAATGGGATGTTTAATATCACTCAAATATAAGCCAACTTTATCTGTACTGGAATCGATCACTTGATCAATAAAGGAACTCACTTTATGAAGTTGTATAAAACGATCTGCGTTATGTCCAGCCCCATACAAATAGATCTTGCCATGTCTGGCTTTAATAGAATTAAATTTCTTGCCAATCAGTTTAGAATCAGATTGTAAACTTAACAGCATCCCCCTCAGCTTGTCACTGATTTCACTGATTAAGCTCGCTCTATGTTGGTTCGGCTTTACGTTTTTATTGCTTCTCCGCCTTGTCAAATAGGCAACTATAGAGTCTTCTAGAGGATAGTTATAACTTTGAATATAACTATCCATGTTTGTGTTCGCATTTAAATAAGCGCTCAGAGTATTTGGGGTAAAGTAGCACACATGCTGCTCCCACATCATTAGTGGATCGGCGCTCGATAGAAATTGACTACTCGAGGGCACTTCGATAATGAGCACTCCTCTATCACTTACAAAAGATTCTAGCTTTTGCAAGATTTTTTCAGGATGTCTGTAGTGTTCTAAAAAATGTCTAAATATAACAATGTCATAACTTGATGTAAGCTGATGCTCTAGTATTTTATCTAGGTTTAGTAGATGAGTTTCTATTTCTTCTGGATTTTCTCCCAATATACTTTCCTCTTTACCAGTCAATACATCACATTCTGAACGCAGAAGTTTTTGATTGACCACATGTTTTTCATGCAAGCAAATATCTTTGTATGAAAAGCATAAGATTTTTTTTGGATTTCGAATTAATTCACTTATTTTGTCTGAGCACAGATCTAAATGGGATTCTGGTTCGATAGTTTTGAACCAACCTTTATCAGGCTTTAAACACTTCACGTCTGTGGGTTGAATTAGAAATGCTACCCCTGTACTTTCATCTACTCCTAGTTCAAGTGTTATCTCACCATTTAAAGTGTTTTCTAATGGCTTGGAACGCAATAACCCTGTAGGATGAATGGAACCAAATCTGAAAGAGGAGTTGCATACTTTCATAATATAATGCTAGTTGGTTGCATAATGTGAAATCATGAAATATATCTTACTGAATTTAAGTCGGGCACTCCTTGAAGCAGAACCCTTAGAGGGTGTTTGAAAAGTTGGAGTTGCAGTAACAAAAGCTCTCAGGGTGTAA
>CAYGST010000362.1:0-5449 GCA_964352415.1 uncultured Planctomycetaceae bacterium
CCCCCTCCCCCGCGCCGCGCTCGACTCAGTTGTTGAAGTAGGCGAACCCGAGCGAGCGCAGCTCGGGCGTGCGCCCGGTCGCTGCGTTCGAGACGAAGGTCAAGCGAGCCTGGAAGAAGCGCGCCGAGTTCACCTCGGTGAGGTCGCTGCGCCAGCTCGAGTCGCCGCCGAGGAAGGCAGGTACGCCATTCGCGAGCGGGGCGGCGTTGCCGTAGAACTCGAGGGTCTGGGCATCGTTGAGGATGCCGCTGTTGCCCGCCCCAGTGACGTTGATGGCGCCACGGTAGGCGAAGCGCAGCTCGGTGCCCGCCGGCTGCTCTTGGGGTGCAGGCTCCACGATCGGCTCCGCGTAGGTCGGCGAGTTGAAGCCCGTGTCGAACCAGATCGTGTGCGAGCGGCTGACGCGCGTCACGATGGACATCTCACCGATGTAGAGCGAGTTGTCCGTACCAGGCGTCGCAAGACCCGTCGCCGGGCTGTAGCCCCCGCTCGCGGTGTCCGCATTGTCCGGATTGACCTGCTGCAGCTGCTGACCGTCGAAGCCACCGGTCGAGAAGGCGCGGAAGTTCGGACGCGCCGACGAATTCGCCGCGAGCGAGATGTCGAACGCGTTCAGGCCCAGCGCCTCCTCCGAGGGGTAACAGCGGAACTCCATCAGGAGCGGGAGGCCCACCGTCGGTACCTGGGTGACTGGCCAGGTGCTCCCGGGCGCAACCGGCAGGCCGAGGACCGCGACCTCTTGATTCAGCGGAACGCCCGTGCCGTTCGCGCCACCGAGCGCGGTGATCGCCGTGTCCCGCCAGATGTAGTACCGGTAGTCCTCGATCGCGAGGCCCTCGTTCAGCGGGAAGGGCAACATCGGCGTCGTGGAGCTCGCCTGGTAGAGGTTAGAAGGATTCACCACGTAGCCGAGACTCCTCGGGTGCACCAGCTCGCCGGGGTCGTTCACCGGATCGAGGTAGTTGTTCGCGAAGACCTGCTTCAGGCCCGAGGCGGGGAACAGCGGTAGGCCAGTCGCCGGGTTCAGGAACTCGTCCGGCAACCAGGCGGAGTGCGCCAGCCGGATCGAGAACTCGTCGTAAGCGTCGGAGACGATGTTGCCCCCGATCGGCGCCCACGACAGACCCTCGACGTCGATGTTCATGTTCGTCTCGTCGTTGTGTGAGAAGCCGAGGTCCGCGTAGCGCCAGACCGTCTGCAGCTTCGAGCCCAGGTTCGACAGCGGCGTCTGTACGCCAGCCGCGAACGGCGTCATCACGGACGGCAGCGGCTGGTTGCGGTCCGCCGCCACGTCGAAGCGATTGATCGGCCGCGGCAGGATCCGCTCGTTGCCGATGTCGTAGAGGATCTGGCCGTTGCGGAGCTCGGCGAAGCCGTCGCCGTAGAGCTCGTCCGCCTGGCCGAAGCGCAGCGTGAAGCCCGCGTTCTCACCGGTCTGCTGCGTCGGCTCGAGGCTGAAGCTCGTCTGCGGCAGCTGGAACAGCAGCTCGTTGCCCGCGAGATCGGTCGGGCCGCCGACGCCGGCGGCGAGGGTCACGAAATAGGACTCCGATTGCCCCTGAATGTGGCTGAACGGAACCGGTCCGTGCGCCCACGAGAAGGAGCGCAGATCGGGAGCCGCCACGACCTGGCCGATGGCGTAGTCGAAGGCCGTCGGGTCCGTCGCGACGCGCGTCACCGTGAAGCCGTCGAAGGAGCGCAGCGTCTGCGGGTCCATCGGCTCGCTGAAGCGCAGGACGACCTGCGCGTCCGCGTCGACCTCGCCGTTCGGGACCGCCGCCGCCGCCGGGGAGAACCGCACGAAGCACGGAGGGTTGTCCACCCCGGGCGCGAAGGGCGTCTGCAGTTGCGCCAGGCCGGCGATCAACTGCCCCCCCACCGGCGCGATGACGTCGACGATCATGTCGTCGACGACGGAGCCACTCACCTGGCCTGGGTCGACGACGATCGCGCTGACGCCCTGCGACTGCACGAGGACATCGCCGACCTTCGGCGTGGTCGAGCAGGCGGCGATCTCGAAGGCGAACTGCGGGATGCGGAAGCGATCCGGCCGCTGCGGGTCGTCGACCACCGGGGCCGACGAGATGAGCAGGGTGAGGTCCCCCAGCACGCGCGGGCGGTCCTCGTCGCGCAGGAACCCGTTGTCGCTGTCGTCCGTCACCGTGCCGCCCGAGCGCAGGGCGCGAACGACGTCGTTCGTGCCGGTCGAGGTGTCCGTCGAGCCGTTGCCCGAGAACGAGAGCGCCTTGCCCGACGCGTTCCGCAGGATCTGCACCTGACCGAGCGCAGCGTTCGTCGCGGTCGGGATCCGAACGGCGAGGTTCGTGTCGTCCACGACCACGCTGGCTGGAAGCCCGAGGGAGTTCGTCGCCAGCGGCGGGTCCGAGATCTGCGCGTCGAAGGACGAGATCGTGGTCGCGACGATCACGCGCGTGGAGTAGTACTCGGGCGCACCGTCGCCGTTGCGGTCGAGCAGGTCGCCGTGGTTCGGGTCGACGAACACGCGGGCCTCGAACGGGTCCACCGGCGGGTATCCCGTCCGGACCTTGGCGAGCGACTTGTTCAGCTGGCCCGTCGCGGCGGCCACGACTCCGCCGGCGCTGGCGTCGTTCCACTGGCCGCCGGCGAAGTAGGGCTCCAGGAGGTCCTGGAACTCGAGGACCATCGCAGCGTTGCGAGGCATCATCGAGAACGGACCGACCTCGCTCGCTGCGAGGCCCTTGTCGAAGATCGGCGTCAGGTCCGCCTCGAGGTGGACCAGCGCCTCCTTGAAGCGGTCGCTACCCGCGGCCGCGTCGATCGTGATGCGGAAGTCGTCCGTCACCGCGTTGCGCTCGAGCGTGTACGTGATGAGTGCGCCCGTCGATGTCGTGAACACGGATTGGTCGCGGATCGACGGACTGATCACGAAGTCGCCGAGGCGAACTTCACCCGTCTCGTCCGCGACGTTCACCAGCCGGCCCCAGGCGGCGCGGACCAGCGCGAGGTTGCTCGCATCGCCCCCCCGGTGCGTGGCTCCGATGAAGTACTGCGAGCCCAGGCCCGGGTCGGGCTGCTCGAGCACGAGCCCCTCGCTCGCCGTCTGGAGCGGCGCGTTCCCACCTCCCGCGCAGGCGCTGAGCGCGAACGCGGTGAGGAGCGCTCCGAGCGCTGGCACGCGCGGACCCGAGCAAGAGCCCCCGGCATGGAGTTCGAGGCGAAGAGCGAGAAGGAAGCGTGAGCGAGTCCGAGTCATGGCAACTCCGTGCGTGGGGTTCGAGCGAGCGCTGCGGGTCGAGCCGCTCTGTCGATCGACACGGAGCTTCAGCGACGCGCTGCGCTCCGCGTTCCGCGGGCGCCGGCGCGTTCGAACTCGAGCCGGTCGAGAGCTTCGACCCAGCGTCGAGCTGGCTGGGGTCGTCGCCGCGACGATGCGCGCGGCGCAGCCCACACATCACAATCCGCGTGCCAGTTGTGGCGAGGGAGCTCGGCAGCGTGGAGCTTTCACCTACAGCGCGGCCGGACGTGGCTCACAGACGCGTAAGAAGTGCAGACTGAGGCACGAGCCTCGTAGCATTGGATCGAAGCTGCGCTCGATTTCGTGCGCAAACCGCGAGGCCGACGTGCAGGCGCGCTCGCAGCCGACGTGCTCAGCGACGACGTCAGAATCTGCGCAGAGCGACCCTCGCGCTCAGACCCCGGGCGGAGCGGGCGCGGCGCTACGCGCCTTCACGAACCCGGCCGCGTCCGCCTGCTCGGCGTCCCGGAAGAACACCATGTGCTCGGGACGGATCTTGCGCACGTCGCGCGAATCCGGGAGATGGTGGTGCCGCGTCGTGGAGCAGCCGACGACCCCGAAGACGATCTCGTGCGAACAGTACGGACAGGCGACGCGCAGCGGCAGGCGCGAAGCCAGGCGGAAGCGCAGCCGTACGTGACGGTCCTCGGTATGGCAGATGCAGCCCTGATTCCCACACACGAGGCCGACTGCCTGAGCCGGCCAGCTCGGCTCGTCCACGACGGCCTCGCCCTTCAGCGTCTCGTCCTCTCCGAGCAACGCCGCCAGGAGCGCCATGCGGATCGGGACCCCGCGCGCGGCCTGCTTGAAGTACACAGAGCGCGGATCGGCGTCGAGCTCGGAGTGGATCTCGTCGCGCCGCGGCATCGGGTGCATCACGACAGCGTCGCGCAGCGACTCCGCCGCGAGCTGACGCTTGTCGAGCTGGAAGTACTTCGTCTCGTCGAGCTCGGACTCGCTCTCGAAGCGCTCCGTCTGGGGGCGCGTCATGTAGACCGCGTCCACGTGCCCGACCGAGAGCCCCTGGGGATCGGTGAACAGGCTGAGCTGGTGCGGCTTCTGCGGCGTCAGGTAGACGACGTCACTGGACGCGGCGAGTTGCCCGAGCCGCGAAGCCTCGGCCTTGACGGGCTCGACCCCGAACTCCTCGCGCAGTCGCTGGACGACGTACGGCGGCAGGTCGAACCCCGGCTGCGGGATGCAGACGATGTTGGCCCGGAAGCGCGCCAGAGCGTAGGCGAACGAGTGGACCGTGCGGCTGTAGCGCAGGTCCCCCGCGAACACCACGTCGAGGCCTGCGATGCGCCCACGTTCGGTCCAGAGGGTGTAGAGATCGCAGAGCGTCTGCGTCGGATGCTCGTGACTCCCGTCCCCGGCGTTGATGACGGGGATGTGGGAGAACTCCGCGGCGAGGCGCGCGGCGCCTTCGCTCGGGTGCCGCAGGATCAGCGCGTCGGCATAGCCGGCGACGACGCGCACTGTGTCCGCGAGGGACTCCCCCTTCGAAGCGCTCGACACGCTCATGTCGGCCGCCGTGATCACGCCGCCGCCGAGGCGCTGCATGGCCGACTCGAAGGAGAGCCGCGTGCGCGTCGACGGCTCGTAGAAGAGCGTCGCCGCGATCCGCCCGCGGCAGACGTCGCTGAAGCCGCGCGGGTCCTCCTCGAACTGCTTCGCCCGCTCGAACAGCGACTCCATCTCCGCCAGGGAGAGGTTGTCGATGGAGATCAGATTACGGGGCGTGGACATTGCTGAAGGGGCGCTCTCGTGGAGCGCGTCCGCTTCAGGCGTGCACGATAGGTGAACTTTCCTCAGCCAGCAACGTCCGGAGTCCCACGGCGGGCCAGAAGTTCGAGCAGCCCGCTCCGCGCCCGGTCGGCTCCCGCCTCCAGCGCCACGCCCAGGTCCCGCACGTCGGCCGGCTCGAACAGGACGCCCAGACCCGCGACCCAGGGCGCGAGCGAGAGCCCGAACGCGCTGCGAAAGCTCTCGGCCACCAGCGCGACCGCCGCTGCTGGCTCGTGCAGAGCCCGGAGCCCCGCGGGGTCTGCCCCCGGCAGGTCCGCGCGCGAGGCGAGGCGAGTGAGCTCGGGACCGTCGAGCACCGGCGGCTCGACCTCCGAGCCCGGCGGGTCGAGCCACAGGACCCAGTCCACCTGCGCAGCGCGGCGG
>CAYGST010000363.1:0-4317 GCA_964352415.1 uncultured Planctomycetaceae bacterium
CCATCCGGTGACCGCGGTCGTGATCGCCAGCGAGCAGATCGCCCGCCGCGTCGGCGCTCCTCGATCAGGATCACGGCGCCCTGGTCGGTCTGGGCCTGGATGCGGCAGCGGTAGCCCGGGCCGTTCGGCTGGGATTCGTCGCCGGAGAGGTGCATGCGAACCCGCTGCACGCGATCGCCGAAGCCCTGGAGGGCGTAGCGCAGGCGGCGCTCGGCCTGCTCGACCAGGGTGCGGGTCATCGGGACGTCCTTGGACTTCAGTTCGACCTTCATAATCGTTCGTTGGTTCGAGAGCGATGGCGGCTCTGGCCCTCCCTGGGCCCGCCGCGGGAGTGGCGAGTTCCCCCCCGCCACAGGAGGTCTTTCGACCCGAATCCACCGTCAATCAGAGTCCAAGATGTGACGTGAACCGTCGATCTGGATGACCTATGCTGAGCCCATGGAATGGCTCAACTATCACCACCTGCTCTACTTCTGGACCGTGGTCCGCGAGGGGAGCATCACCGCAGCCAGCCGGACGCTGCACGTCGGCCGGCCCTCGATCAGCATGCAGCTGAAGAGCCTGGAGTCGTTCTTCGGCACCCCGCTCTTCGAGCGCCGCGGGCGGAACCTCGAGCCGACCGAGACCGGGCGGCTGGTCTACGAGTACGCCGAGGACATCTTCACGACCGGGCGTGAGCTGGTCGACGCGGTGCGCGGCCGGCCCGTCGGACGCCCGCTCGTCTTTCGCGTGGGCATCGCGGACGTGATGGCGAAGCTGGTCGCGTTCCAGCTCCTGTCGCCGGCGCTGGACGTCGACGAGACGATCGCGCTGCAGTGCCACGAGGACCACCCGCAGCAGCTGTTCGCCGCGCTGGCGGTGCACCGCCTCGACCTGGTCCTGTCGGACGTGCCGCTCTCACCGGGCCTCGACGTCAAGGCCTACAACCACCTGATCGGCGAGTCGACGATCTCGCTGTTCGCGGCGCCCAAGCTCGCGAAGGGCCTGAAGGCGGACTTCCCGCGCTCGCTGGAGGGCGCGCCGTTCCTGATGCCGTCGAACGACGCCGCGATCCGGCGCTCGCTCGAGCAGTGGCTGCAGGAGACGGGTGTTCGTCCCCTGGTCATCGGAGAGTTCGACGACAGCGCGCTGCTCAAGGTGTTCGGCCAGGCGGGGCGCGGCGTGTTCCCCGCGCCGACGGTCGTCGAAGAGCAGGTGCGCGCGCAGTACGGCGTGCAGCGACTCGGCGAACTCGAGACCGTGCGCGACCGCTTCTACGCGATCTCGCCCGAGCGACGCATCAAGCACCCCTCGGTCGCCTGCATCGTAGACAGCGCCAAGCAGCAGCTGTTCGGGAAGTAGCGGCGCCTCGCGAGCGCTACGGAGCGCGGGTCAAGACGACCCCCTGATCGCGCCGAAGAGGGGGCATGCGCCGCCCGACGCCAGGCTGGACCGAAGGCTCAGGAATGCCGCTGGCCTTGCTGCTGGGCGTCCTCGCGGTGTTCGTACAGGTCGAAGGGCAGAGCGGGCACGTGACGCTGTTCCTGCTGCTGTCGTCGGGAGCCGGGCTCGCACTACAGGCGCGCTTCGTCGCGCGCGGCCGGAGTCGCGACCAAGCGCTGGTCGAGGCCTCGAGCGATCCGCAGTGCGCGGCGGTGCACGCGGGTGGAGCCGCCTTCGCTCTGCGCTCCACGCTGACGGGGGTCGTGCTGGGCCATGCTCCCGGCGCGGAGGTCATTGGGCTCGCGCTTGCGCTACACATCGACGGGGAACTGCCGGACAGGTTCTTCGGCGACGCGCAGTCCGTGGCCGCCATCGTCGGCGCGCTCGTCACCAACGCGCTGGCCGCGACCGAGAGCGGCGGCGTACGGGTGGAGGTCTCGCGGGCGCAGCTTGCCAGCGGAAGCACCGTCGCGATCGAGGTCGAGGACACGGGCGCTGGCTTCTCGGCCGAGCGACTCGCCGCTGGCTTCGGCTCGACGTCGGGACACGGGCACCCGGGCGCGCCCCGCGGCGTAGACGGCGACTTCGGCCCGGCGCGCTGCCGGGAGCTGGTCGAGGCCCTCGGCGGCTCGCTGCGGGTTCGTTCCAAGATGGACTGTGGTTCGACCTTCCGCGTCGAGCTGCCGCTCGTACCGCAGCCGGCCGCGGCGCTGCCGAGTCGCGCCGCGGCGCACACGGCGGAGCGACTCGCCGCGTAGCCGGGGCGCAGCCGTCCCGCTCAGCGAGGCGGATCAGGCACCACTGGAATCCGCGGCCGGTGACCCGTGTCCTGCGATCGCCAGCGCGCGCCTGGCGGCACGTGGCGCCCGTTGAAGTCCCTGCGGGAGACGTGGCCGACGCGTTCTACGCCGGATGCGTCCCGAGCTGGCGAGGCCCCTTCGCGGGCCCGCAGCGCTTCCACGGCGCCTGAACCCCGGAATGGCCGCGCCGCGCTACGCTCGACCCATGGGAACGAGAGACGAACGCGTCGACGACTACCTCGCCAGCAGCCCGGAGTTCGCGCGGCCGATCCTCGAGCGCTGCCGCGAGCTCGTGCACGAGGGCTGCCCCGACGTGCAGGAGACGATCAAGTGGGGCGTGCCAGCCTTCGAGTCCAGCGGTCTCCTGTGTCACATGGCCGCGTTCAAGCAGCACGCGACCTTCGGCTTCTGGAAGCACGCGCTGGTCGTCGGCGAGGAGGCCGAGGGGCGTTCGATGGGCAGCTTCGGGCGACTCGCGAGCGTGAAGGACCTGCCGGCGAAGCGCCGCTTCCTGAGCCTCGTCAAGAAGGCGGCGAAGCTGAACGCGGACGGCGTCAAGGGCACGCGCGAGAAGGGCAGCGCCAAGGCGAAGCCGAAGGCAGCGCTGCACCCGGACTTCTCCGCCGCCCTGAAGAAGAACAAGGCCGCCAAGGCGACCCTCGACGGTTTCGCTCCGAGTTATCGGCGCGAGTACCTCGAGTGGATCACCGAGGCGAAGCGCGACGCCACGCGCGAGAAGCGCATCCTCCAGGCGATCGAGTGGCTCGCCGAGGGCAAGAAGCGGCACTGGAAGTACGAGGACTGCTAGTGCCCTGGCCGCGAACTTCGGATCCAGCGCACTAGCGCTGCGATCGCGCCGCGCAGCAGCCTCCGCCGTTGTCACTCCCGGTCCAGGAATCGACTCGACTCGCCGGTAGAATGCGCCACATGCAGGGCACGGGGATCGATGGACGGAAAGGAGCGTGGCCGTCCGATGGACGGAACCAGCTCGACTCCCGCTTCGCGGAGCCTTGCCCTTGACGCGACTCGCCACTCTGGCGCTCTGCCTCGCCACCGCGTGCGCCACGCGCCCGTCCGAGCTGGCCCCCGATTCGGCGCCCGTCGTGATCGTCAAGACGGCCCAGCTGCCGGCGGGGGAGCCCTGGATCTCCCTGTGGGCGGACCACGCGTGGATCGACCTCTCCGTCGATGGCGCGTGGAAGCGGGTCGAGATTCGCTCGCGGCGTTCGGGCGTGCGCGTCGAGGAGCTGGACGTCGACGCCGCGTTCGCTGACGAGCGGTGGGGGCGAAGCGTGCACGTCGTCAAGACCTACCGCGGCCACGAGGCCGAGCGCATTGGACTCGCGATCCTCGCCGAGGCGTTGCGCTACCCGCGACGGGAGGACTACCGCGCCTATCCCGGACCGAACAGCAACACGTTCATCGTCTGGCTGTCGCGCCGCATTCCCGGCTTCGCGCTCGAGCTCTATCCGACGGCGCTCGGCAAGGACTACCCGGGCTGGTTCCACGCCGGCGTCAGCACGACGCGTGCGGGTGTCCAGCTCGACACCGCGGTCGTCGGCGCGCAGGTCGGGCTGAAGGAGGGCGTCGAGCTGCACCTGTTCGGTCTGACGATCGGCGTTGGCTTCTGGCCGCCGCAGCTGAAGCTTCCCTTCCTGCGGGGGATCCCGTTCGGCTGGTGAGCGGCGCGGGAGCCCGCGCCAACGGGAGCCGCGCGTGCCCCCGATGTCGGGTGCACGCGCGGCTCGTGTACGTTCTGTTCCGCTACCCGGCGGCGCCGTTTGTTCCGCTCCGCGGAAGGGCCGCTCAGCTCGCTTGCTTGGCGGGCTTCGGCTTGATGACCCCCGCCTTGAGCAGCGTCGGGTAGGCGCCGTTCTTGTTGATGGTGCGCAGCGCGCGCGCCGAGAGGCGCACGGTGACGTACTCACCGAGCTCGGGAACCCAGATCCGCTTCTTCTGGACGTTCACCTTGTACTTGCGCTTGGTGCGCCCGGTGATCCGGAGGCCGACGCCGCCCTTCTTCTTGGGCAATCCGCGGCGGGCGATGTTGCCGCCGGTCTGGGTGCCGCGGCCGGTCACTTCACAGGTTCTGGAC
>CAYGST010000363.1:4327-5439 GCA_964352415.1 uncultured Planctomycetaceae bacterium
GGACATGACAGGTTCCTGAAGCGGGGGAGTCGTTGGGGGGTCCGTCGGGAGGGGCATTGGCTGCGGAGAGCGTTCTCCGAGCCGAATCGAGCCGGGGAGCATAGCGGATTGCGCGGGCTCGCACCCCTTTCCCGGACACATTTCTGGTGGCTGAAGGGGCTCAGAGGCGGTGTTGCGGGAATTCCTTGCCACCCAGGCCGACCCGTTTCGCGAGAGAGGGATAGGTTCGAGATGAGTTGTATCGCTCCGCTCCCGGGCTCCGGCCCGCCGTCGGCGCTCCGCTCCCTCCGCTATTCATCTCACTCCTGTCTCCTGAATTCGGCCGGGCTTCGCACCCCTGGCCGCCCTTGTCCTATGACTCGCCAATCACTTCTCGGCGCCGCAATCGGCGTTCTCGGCCTCGCCACCGCGGCGAGCGCCATGCCCCAGGGCAACTGCCCGCTGCCCATCAACCGCTGTGACGCGGGCTGCTACGACGTCGGTAACAAGATCGGCGGGCAGGTCGCGCCCCCCGGCTACGGACTGCGCCTCGACGGCCTGTTCGGAGCGCCCACCGACCACTGGACGTTCGACTTCGAGGACCCGCAGGCCTCGGTCTCGATGTGCTACGACGGCGCCGGAACGGTCACGCTGCAGGGCATCGCCTTCGGTGGCCTCGACATCGGCCAGACCTGGGATCCCCAGACGACCGGCCTGCTCGAGATGAGCTTCACGTGGGTCAACGCGGTCTGCACGCCCGGCGGCGACCTGATCGTCAACACGGCGAACGGCGGCGCGGGCTTCGGCACGGTCAAGTACCTGCCGACCGGCGAGGTCGTCACCCTGATGGGCAAGGCCAACGCCGCCGGCGACGTCTTCCTGTTCGACACCGCCGTCAACAGCCCGGCGCGCGGCTGGATCACCTACGGCGACGGCAACGTGGGCGACTTCGCCATGACCATCTCGCCCAGCACGGACTGCCCGCCGCCCGCTGACTGCGACGGCGACGGCGTCCCGGACAGCCAGGAATCGGACTGCGACCAGAACGGCGTCCCGGACGACTGCGAGCCCGGTCAGGACTGCGACGGGAACGGTGTTCCGGACCGCTGCGCATCCTCGAGCTGGTGCAGGAC
>CAYGST010000364.1:0-5438 GCA_964352415.1 uncultured Planctomycetaceae bacterium
GTGCAGGTGTCCCCTTTTCACCCCGCGTTCACCGTCACGCAGGCCCTGGCAGGTGACTTCCGCGCCCCGCGCCTCGTCAGCCGCGCAGTCATGCCTCGCGGCCCGCGGCCCGCTGCGGGGGCGAGGTGCTGATCCCGGCCCTGGGGGCGCTGGATCGACGGCGGCCCGTCGCGCGCTCAGTTCGGCCGTCGCGCGGGCAGGGTCGGCCCGCCATGCTCCGGGCAGGGCCCCGCCTCGGGCAGGAAGTGCCAGGTCTGCGGGCACAGCCAGCGCCACATCTGCGCGATTTGATCGGCGGACATCGCCACGCCGCCGGCGCTGTAGCCGAGGTTGCCCAGGGCGCGTAGCTGCTCCTCGGTCATGCCGCCACCCTCGTCGGTCGGCGGACTGAGCACCCACGCGTCCCGGCTCGCGAGTTCGAGCAGGAGTCGCTGGGAGACCTCCGCGCGCTTGGAGAACAGGTTCTCCTGCTCGTCGCGGTCGGTGCGGTAAGCGTAGAGCTCCGAGGTCTTGGGCGCGCGCGGACGGTAGATCAGCTTCCATTCGTCGTCCATCAGGACGTGCAGGAAGTCGGCCTGCGGTCGACGCTCGAGCATCTTCGCGTTCGCGTCCCAGAGGTTGATCTGGTCGGCGTAGGCGTAGACCGCTGCCGCGCTCGCAGGGTCGCCGTCGATCATCGGGCGCAGGCTGCGACCGGAGATCGCGCCGTCGGGCGCCAAGTCGAGGTAGTCGAGCACGGTGGGGAACAGGTCGACCGCGCTGACGAGGCGCTCGACCGTCTTGCCGCTCGCGGCGCCGGGGATGCGCACGAGGAGCGGGACGTGGATTTGCTCCTGATAGAGGATGCGGTGCGCGCCCCAGCCGTGCTTCGCGAAGCCGTCCTCCATGCCCTCGCCATGGTCCGCGATGATGCCGATGATGGTCGTGTCGTAGCGGCCGCCCTCCTTCAGCGCGCTCACCACGCGCCCGAACTGCGCATCGACGTAGCTGATCTCGAGGCCGTAGGTCTCGCTGTCCCAGCGCAGCTGACCGTCCGCCGTGGTCGGGAGGCCGTTGCCGTCGAGCGGCATGCGCCCATCGACGAACTCGCCCGGCGGGAAGTAGCGATTGTCGTGCGGATCCCAGTAGTGGATCCACAGGAAGAAGGGCTCCTCCGTGGCCTCGAGGAAGGCGAGCACGCGGTCGGTCGTGGCATCGGAGCGCCGCTGCCCGGAGCCGACGTCCCAGCCGACCGAGCCGTCCTCCTTCGTGTCCAGTCCGCCAGAGCTCGGGACGACCTCCTCGAACAGGTCGAAGCCGCGGTCGAAGCCGTAGATGGACGAGACGGGGAAGGCGCTGTGGATGGCCGCCGTGGCGTAGCCGCGGGCCTTCAGGGTCGTCGCGAAGGTCGGGACCGATGCGGGCAGGCGAAAGCCGCCCGCGCCGGCGAGCACGCGCAGGCCGTGGTCGTAGGGCGTGCGCCCGGTCAGAATCGACGCGTGCGACACCGGCGTCACCGCGGACGTGCTGACCGCGTTGGCGAAGCGGACCCCGTCGCCCGCGAGGGCGTCCATGTGGGGCGTCGGGTCGCCCGCTCGGCCCCAGGCGCCGAGGAAGTCGGCGCGGGTGGTGTCGAGCGTGACGAGGATCACGTTCTGGGAGCCGCCGGCGGGCTCGGGCGCGCCGCCGCCGCAGGCGGACGCGAGCGCGAGGCCGAGGAGGGCGCCGAGCCAGGGAATTCGGGGGAGGACGCTCATGGGGATCGAGTGGCTGCGTACGGCGAGCGCAACCCGCCAGGGACCTCGGCGCAGCCTACCGGACCCGCCTGCAAAGCGTCCAGGGAAGGGCTGCAACCTCGAAACCAGACGCTACGATCCCCGCATGATCGATCACGACCTTGGCGCCGCGACCCAGCGGGCCGACGAACGTCGCCGTCCTGAAAGCCTTCGCCGCGCGCTGGCGCACGGAACCTCACGCCTGCGCGCGCCCGTGCTCATCGCAGCGCTCTTCGTCGTCGCGGGCGCCGCTGCGAGCTGCGGCGGTGGCGAGTCGGGCTCGGGCTCGGGCTCGGGCGGCGATTCCGTCTCCGAGGACGCGCTGCAGACCGAGTGGTTCGACCAGGCGCAGACCAAGAAGCGCTCCGAGGGCCGCATGGTCGCCGGCCAGCGCGAAGGCGAGTGGACCTGGTGGTACGACAGTGGCCAGGTCGCCGTTCGCGGTCAGTTCCAGGACGGCATGGAGACTGGCCTGTGGGTGGAGTGGCACTTCAACGGCCAGGAGAAGTCCAAGATCTCCTGGGTGGATGGCAACCGCGACGGCGTGAAGCAGGCCTGGCACGAGAACGGCCGCGATGCCGAGACCGGGACCTTCGAGAAGGGCATCCCCGTCGGCGTCCACAAGACCTGGTACCCGAACGGTCAGCTGCACCAGCAGCAGACCTACGTCGACGGCAAGCTCGAGGGACCGCAAGTCTCCTACCACGACAACGGGCAAAAGCTGACCGAGGGTGAGTGCCGCGCCGGACTGCAGGTCGGGACCTGGACGTCCTACCACCCAACGGGCAACGTCGCGCGCACCGGGAGCTACGGCGACGATGGCAAGCCCGCCGGGCGCTGGACGTTCCGGTATTCAGGCGGCGAGCTCTTGATGGAGATCGATCACGTGGACGGCAAGCCGGATGGCAAGGTCGTGCGCCAGCACCCGAGCGGTGTCCTCGAGACCGAGCTGCTCTACGTCGCTGGCCTCAAGCAGGGCCCGAGCGAGGTCTTCTACGAGAACGGCCAGACGCGCGCGAAGGGCACCTACCTGAACGACCTGCTCAGTGGCGTCTGCGAGTACTTCAACGAGGACGGCAGCCTCAACCCGAACCTCTCGGGCACCTACGAGAACGGTGTCCGGGTCGCGGACATGCAGGGGCAGGCCGTGGCCCCGACGACCTCCGCACCGGGCGCGCCGGGCGGCCGCTGAAACCCCAACGCTCCCCCCGCAGCCATGAAGACCTCGCAACGCACGGACAGCCAGATCTGGGAGGCCATCGACCTCGAAACCCGTCGCCAGGAGGCGCAGCTCGAGCTGATCGCCTCGGAGAACCACACCTCCCTCGAGGTGATGGAGGCGATGGGCAGCACGCTCACGAACAAGTACGCCGAGGGCTATCCCGGGCGCCGCTACTACGGAGGCTGTGAGCACGTCGACACCGTCGAGAACCTGGCGCGCGAGCGCGCCAAGCAGGTCTTCCAGGCGGGCTACGCAAACGTCCAGCCGCATTCGGGCACGCAGGCGAACATGGGCGCGCTGATGGCGCTCTGCGAGCCGGGCGACCGGGTCCTCGCGATGAGCCTCGACCACGGCGGCCACCTCTCGCACGGCCACCCGAAGAACTTCAGCGGTGTCTTCTACGACTTCCACCACTACGGGGTCGGGCGCGGCGACGAGCTCATCGACATGGACGAGGTTCGCCGCCGGGCCAAGGAGCTGCAGCCGGCCGTGCTGCTCGCCGGCGCCTCCGCCTACTCGCGCCCGATCGACTTCGCCGCCTTCGCGGGCATCGCCAAGGAAGTCGGCGCGCGCCTCATGGTCGACCAGGCTCACATCGCGGGACTCGTCGCCGGCGGCGTGCACGCGAGCCCCGTCCCGCACGCGGACGTGGTGACCATGACGACGCACAAGACCTTGCGCGGCCCGCGCGGCGGCATGATCGTTACGAACGATCTCGAGGTGCTCAAGCGCGTCAACACGACGATCTTCCCGGGCGGCCAGGGCGGTCCGCTGATGCACGTGATCGCCGCCAAGGCGATCGCGCTGCGCGAGGCGGCCCAGCCCGAGTTCGCCGAGTACATGCAACACGTCGTAGACAACGCGCGCGTGCTGGCGGCGACGCTCACCGAGCGCGGCCTGCGGATCGTCTCGGGCGGCACGGACAACCACCTGATGCTTGTCGACGTGACGAGTAAGGGGCTCTCCGGCGCCCAGGCAGAGGACGTCTTGCACGCGGTGGACATCACCTGCAACAAGAACCTGATCCCGTACGACGAGCGCCCGCCCATGGAGGCCAGCGGCGTGCGCCTCGGCACGGCCGCGATCACGACGCGGGGCCTGACCGAGGACGACATGCGCACGCTCGGCGCCTGGATCGCCGACGCGCTCGAGAGCCCGACGGACGAGGGCGTGGCGAAGCGCATTCGCGGCGAGCTCGCCGAGCTGACGCGCAGCTACCCGATCTACCCGGAGCTCTGATCCCGGCGGCCCACGCCCGCGGGCTGCGACCCGCGGGCGTGGGCTCCCCGAGCCCTTGCCCGTGATGACGGAACCCAGTCTTTCCGACGACCCGCGGCTGCCCGTCACGCTCCTGACGGGCTTCCTCGGCGCGGGCAAGACGACCCTCGTCAACCGCATCCTGACCGAGCGCCACGGGGAGCGCATCGCGGTGCTCGTCAACGAGTTCGGGGACGTCGGCATCGACGGGGATCTGGTCGTGGCCTCGGCCGATCGGATCGTGCAGCTGGCCAACGGCTGCGTCTGCTGCACCGTGCGCGGTGATCTGCAGGCGAGTTTGAAGGACCTCCTGCGCGCGCGCGAGCGACGCCTGTTCGGGAAGCAGACCTTCGACCGCGTGCTGATCGAAGCGTCCGGCCTCGCCTCGCCGGGGCCGATCGCGCAGACCCTCGCCGTCGATCCGGAGCTGCGCGCGGCGCTGCGGCTCGACGGGATCCTGACGCTCGCGCACGCGGTGAACCTGCCGCGTCAGATCGAGGAGCATCCCGAGGCCTCGCAGCAGCTCGCCTACGCCGATCGGGTCCTGCTCGGGCACGTCGATCGCGCGAACGCGGAACAGCTGGATGCGGCCCGCGCGGCGGTGCGGGAGCGCAACGCGCTGGCCGTCGTGCTCGAGGCGACGCGGGGTGAGCTGGAGCTCGCACCGCTGCTCGCGATCGGGACGACGCGCGATGCGGAGTGGGAGCTCGCGGCGGCGCAGGACATGGACCACGCGCACGATATTGAGGTGACGAGCCTCGCGCTGGAGAGCGCCGCGCCGCTCGACCTCGCGAAGCTCAAGATGTGGCTGCAGTTCCTCGCGAACCGACGCGGCCAAGAGCTCTACCGCATCAAGGGCATCCTGCGCTGCGCGGGTCGCGCCGAGCGCGTCGTCGTGCAGGGCATGTACGAGTGGCTCGAGCTCGGTCCGAGCGAGGAGCCGGCGCCCGAGGTCTCCGCGCTGGTGCTGATCGGTCGCGCGCTCGACCGCGCGGAGCTCGAGCGCGGCTGGGCGGCGTGCTTGGCGACGGGCTGAAGCGCCAGGGCAGCGACTCGCGAGCGCAGCGACGCGCCCGCGACCGACGTGCCGGGACTCAGGCCGAGTCGCGTCTCAGGCTTCCGGCGGCCGCTCGTAGCCGAGCGACTTCAGCACGTCGAGCACCTCGCCCCACGACGGAAACGGGCGCTGGTGGGCTCGCTTGTAG
>CAYGST010000365.1:0-5435 GCA_964352415.1 uncultured Planctomycetaceae bacterium
CGCGGCGGGGGGGGGGGCGCGGGGCGGCCCCCCCGGGCCCGCCCTTCGTTGGTGGAAGCCTGCGCAAGCCACCCGCTGTACGGCTTGGTGGCTCGACCGGCTGCCCGACGTGCCGGACGCGGTGAAAGCGGCGCACCCACGGCCAGGAGCGCGGTGGCTTCGGCCGTACTGACGCTCCAGCGCCGACGATCCCGTACCCTTCATGACCCGCGCCCCGGCAAGCAGATGTCACCCATGAGATGCAACCTCGCACGACGCCCATGAGCAGAGGACGAGTGGTCTGGGGAGTCGCGGCGGCGTTCGGCGCGCTGCTGCTCCTGGCGACGCTCTGGACGGGCGACGAGGATCGTGGCGCTCCCATGGGGCTCGAGCGCGATGCGGACAGCTCCCTCGGAGCCGTCGCGAACGACGCGCCGGAGCTTGCGGCTCCCAACGCCCCGAGCACTGGTGAGCGAACTCCCGCGGAGGCGGCGGCCCCGGAGCCCGCTTCCACGACCACAGCCCTCGAGGAGGCGGCTGAGCCCGAAGCGCACGAGAGCTCGTCGCGCTGGTTGGTCTTCTGCGATGGCGCGCCCGCGACGGACCTCGAGTTCCGGCTGCCGGGCGGGTACGACCGGCGCGCGGCCCCCACCTCGACCGATGCGCGTGGACGCGTCGCGAACTGGCCCGAGGGGGAGACGACGCCCTGGCTTCGGCTGGCCGGCACCGTCCTCGGCTCCGGGTCGGGCAATGGCACACACACGACCGTGGAGCCCGGTGCGATCCGGCTAGGGCTCCGCCGGCTACTGTTCGAAACCGCCGTGCCTGCGGGGGTCGGCTCGCGTCGAGTGAAGCTCACGGCTTCGATGGCGGACCCGGACAGCGGCGCCTTCCATCGCAGCGTGACGTCGATCGGCGCGGACTCCGGACCAGCGAGCTACTTCGCGCCGTGCGACCGGGCGTTCACCGTCGAGGCTTCGATCGAGCGCGCGGGGCCGCAGGACGCGGACTACTACGGAACGCTCCATGTCTCGGCCGGGGCTCGGTCCGACGTGATCTTGCCGATCACACTCGTCGCGACCTATCGCGGCACGCTGCGAGTCGTGGCCCCGAGCGACGAGCTCGGCACGGTCACCTACACCTTGACGTGCACGGAGCCACACGGGCGCTATCGGAAGAAGGGCCTCGTCGTCGGCCAGGCGTACGAGGTTCCACCGGGCGAGTACACGGTCCGCATCGATGTCGATGCGCTCGCCGCGCGCAACACGGATCAGGTCCTCGCCGAGACCGCGCTCACGTGCAGCGTCGGGTCGGGGGTCGAGACCCAGGTCCCCCTGCGCTTCGAGCCCGGCGGCCGGATCCGAGTGCGGGCCGCGCCCGGCGCGTACGTGTTGCGAGGCGCCGGAAGCGTGGTCGACCTCCAGCATGGGCGACGGTTCGAGGTGCAGCTGCTTCGCGACGGCACGAGCCTCATTCCCACGCGCTGGTTCCGCGGCGAGGTGCCGGTTCCGGTGACGTGCAAGGCCGGCGACGGCCCGTTCGACTCCTCGGCACTACGCCGGGGCGTAGTGCACGTCGCCTTTCGCCTCGGCCGCGGGATCGTCGGCGAGCCCGTCGCGATCAGCCTCGGCCCGGGCGAGGTGGTCGAGGTCGTGATGCCGGCGCAGTGACGAGCGCCGTCGCGGGAACGGATCAGGCCGGCCTCCCCCGTCCTCGGGACATCGCGCCCCCGAGGCGGCGAACTCACGCCAACGCCGACGGCTCCCACTTTCGAGGGGATCCCGCCAACCCGATCCGGCACTCTGCGTTGCTCTGGTGGCGAGTGACTGGCCTCGCTCATCGAACATGAAGCGCTCCGTGGGACAACGCCGACTGGTCTTCGTGCTCGTCGCCGCCGTCGCGGCGCTGGTCCTGCTCGCCCTCGTGGTGGGTGGAGGCGCGGATGACGTGGAGAGCCTCGACGCCGCGGCGTCTCCTGAAGCGAACGGGAACGACCGAGGAGAGCTCCCCGCTCCCAGTCAGGTCATCGAGGCTCCTACGGCGCAGCGCCTCGATGTCGCCGCCGCAGTCGCGCCCGCGGCGAAGGCGAAGGAGAACCACGTCGAGCTCGGACCCACGCCGACGCTCTTCTTCAGCGACGGCAGCCTGGGCGCGAACGTCCAGTACCGCGTCCGCGATCGCGTCCTCAGCACGCGCCGCGAGAACGTGTCCGTCTCGGGCACGACGAACGTCGCCGGGCGCTTCACGGAGTGGCCCGACACGAAGCGCGAGCTCGTCCTGTTGCTGGAGGGAACGCAGGTCGGGATGCAGAGCCTCGGGCATCCCTTCCGCTTCGAGCTGAAGGATGGGCGCGTGGAGGTCGGCGTCCGCCGGGTCCTCACCGAGCTCGTCGCACCCGGGGGTTCGGAGGGTCGGCGGGCCGTCGTGCAGCTCTCCACCCGCGGCGCGGACGGCACGCTGCGCTACGCGCAGACCTCGCAGCGTCTCGGCGAGCCGTCCGCGCCCATCTATGCCGAGGGCGACGATCCCGTTCGACTGCACGTCTTCGCATCCCGCACGAACCCGTCCGAGCTGGACCTGCAGGCGGAGGCCGTGGTGCCCGTTGGCGCGGGCACGCAGCAGCCGGTCGCGATCCTGCTGCGACCGACGCCTCGCGGGATCCTGCGCGTGACGGTCCCCGCGGGAGGCGTTGCGCTCGGGCTGACCTACAAGCTCGCCGGCGTCGCGCCGCCCTGGGCCGAGGGCTGGGACGCGCGCGCGATGGACGAGGCCTACGAGGTGCCGAGCGGGCGCTACAGCCTGCGCATCGACCCCGTGCAGTTCCGGGGGAGCCGGAGCGAGCTCGTTCCTGCACAGCTGCGCCAGACGATCGAAGTCTGGCCGGAGCGAACGACGGAGGTGGTGATCGAGCTCACGCGGGCGGCTTCCTTGAGCGTGAGCGCGGCGGCGGGTCGACACCGGGTTGCTGGTGGAAGGCCGCGACGCGAAGGCGCGGACCCGGTCCCGTTCGACCTCGAGGACGGGAGCCCCTTCCTGATCTCGCTGAGCCGCAACGGGAAGCCCGTGGAGACGCTGTGGCGCACGGCCGCCGGCGACCCAGCGGCGAGCCTCACCGCCGGTGGCGCGACGTTCTCCTCCTCGTCGCTGTCCCCGGGCGTGTACGACGTGCAGTTCCAGGTCCGCGGGACCGGGCGCGTCGGGAAGCCTGTGCGCGTCGAGCTCTCGCCCGGAGAGCGCGCGCACGTCGAGATGCCCTGAGCGGCAGGCGCGGCAACGATGCGGCGAGACCGAGCGAGTGACTGAACGAGAGCGGGGCGGCGGCGCTCGTCGCGCCACCGCCCCGCTGGACGTCGAGCGCGCCGAGTTGCGGCGCGCTCCGAGCTCGCAGGCTCAGCTGGGCAGGAGGCCCTTCTGGCCGAGGAAGTCGAGGACCTTCTGCGCGGACTCCTCGATGGACTCCTTCGAGGTGTCGACGAGGACCTCCGGGTTCTCCGGGGCCTCGTAGGGATCGCTGATGCCGGTGAAGTTCTTGATCTCGCCTGCGCGGGCCTTCTTGTAGAGACCCTTGGTGTCGCGCTCCTCGACGGTCGCCAGCGGAGCGTGCACGTAGACCTCGACGAAGGTCGCCTGGCACTTCTCGCGGATCTCGTCGCGCACCGAGGTGTAGGGCGAGATCGCCGCGGTGATGGCGCCGCAGCCGTTGCGCGAGAGCATGTTCGCGACGTAGCCGATGCGACGGATGTTCGTGTCGCGGTCCTCCTTCGAGAAGCCGAGGCCCTTCGAGAGGTTCTCGCGGATCTCGTCGCCGTCGAGCACCTCGACCTTGACGCCGCGCTCGCGGAGGATCGGGGTGAGGTACTGAGCGAGGGTGCTCTTGCCAGCGCCGGAGAGCCCGGTGAACCAGAGGGTGAAGCCTTTGTTATCCATGTCGGTCGGGAGGGGAGTCGTGAGTCTGTGGTGGTTGTTGTCTGTCGTTCGTTCTGGTGCCGGCTGGGCTCAGCGCAGCTTCCCTTCGAGGTACGGAACCTCGAAGCACGTCTCGTGCATGATCGGCCCGTGGCCGAAGTACCCGGCCTCGCCGAAGAGCTCGCCGTGGTCGGCGGTCACGACGATGTGCGTGTTGTCCGGGACCATGTCGTAGAGCTGCTCGAACACGCCGTCGAGGTAGCGCACGGTCTCGATCTGGCGATCCCGGAGCTGGTCCAGGCGGTCCTGATCGAAGAACTGGAACTCCTCCTTGAACTCCGGGTTCTCCTTGTCGATCTGGTCGCCCATCTTGCGGAAGACGCCGTTCACGCCGCTGATGCGCGGCCACATCGAGGAGTCCTCGTCCGGCTTGGCGTAGGGGTAGTGCGTCTCCCCGACGTTCAGCAGGTAGAACTCGGGGCGGCCCGAGTCGAACGTCATGGTCGGCAGGATGGCCGCCATGTCGTTGTGGCTGTCCATCAGCTGGAACGAGTCGAAGCAGCGGTTGATGCCGGTCTTCGGGTTGAGGACCGGCAGCGAGACGCGCGCGTTCGTCCTGTAGCCGAGCTGGTTACGGAGCAACTCCGGGAACCAGAGCCCCGGGACCATCTTGGCGAACTCGATGTCCTTGGCGCCGAGGCGGTCGTTGTAGTTGAAGAAGTCCTCCTTGTAGTACTCCGACGCGTACACGTTCGCAGGCGACGTGTGCGGGAGGAGGCCCGTCAGGAGGTTGTAGTGCGACGGCGCGGTCCACGAAGCGTACGTGTAGCGCTTCTCGACCTTGCCACCCGACAGCTTCGGGATGTGCTTCGTCTCCGCCGCCATGAAGCTGTCGTAGCGGCAGGAGTCGAGGATCACGATGATGAAGTGATTGTCGGCCTGCGGCTCCGGGTGCGGAGGCAGGGCGCCGGGACGCATCATCGGCCGCATGGGCGGACGCTTCTGCGGCTCCGGTTTCTTCTTCTTGAAGGCGTCGAACAGACCCATGGGCGGGCTCCTTCAGGCGTGCTGGTTCAGGAGGAGGAGGAGTGAACTAGTTCTTGGTCTTGTAGTACTCGACCAGGACCTCGGCCGTGCTCGGACGCATGATGCGCGCGTCCGGCAGCTCGCCGCTGGTGAGGATGTCGCGCACCTTGGTGCCCGAGATGAACACGGAGGTGTTCTCCTTGTTCTCCTCCATCAGGCCGACGCGACCGATCTCCTCGAAGTACGCGGCGAAGCCGACGTTGACCGTCTTGATCTGCAGGTCGCCCTCGAGGTTGTCGAAGATCTCCTGCGCGTCGAAGTCGCCCCAGATCGCCGAGCCATCGGCGTAGGGCGCGTCGGCGTGCTTGCGACCGATGATGAAGTGCGTGAAGCCGAGGTTCTGGCGGTAGATCGCGTGCTGGACGGCCTCGCGCGGGCCGCCGTAGTACATGCGCATGTCGAGGCCGATCAGCTCGAGCTGATCGTTCAGCACCTGGCCCTTCTCTTTCCAGAGGTCCTCGTCC
>CAYGST010000366.1:0-5402 GCA_964352415.1 uncultured Planctomycetaceae bacterium
GGCGAGTTCGATCCCGCCAGCGTGCCCGTCGTCGACGGCATCGTCTGGTACGGAACCTGGGAAGACGCCATGGCCGAGAAGGAGCGCACGGGCAAGCCCGTCATGCTCCACATGGGAAGCCCGCGGTGCCCCACCACGTGCGTTCCCGGCACCTGGTGAGTGGCTTCAGGAATGCTGAGAAGGCGTGTCTTTCTCCACCCTGAGGTCATCGCAGCCTCCCGCAAGTTCGTCAACGTCCGCCTGAACGTCTGGCTCGACCGGACCAACTACGAGCGACTCCACACCCTGATCGGTGGGCAGTACGCCAACGCCGAGAACAACGCGAACACGGCCTTCGCCATGTTCGAGCCCACGGCCCCCGGCATGACGGCGGACTCGTTCCCCCGTGAGCCCTCGGTCTTCTACGGAAGCCGCGTCGGCCGCCTGTACCCGGTCTGCCTGCAGCAGCCGATGAAGAGCCGTGAGCACAAGATGGCCTTCATTCGCAAGCGCCGCCTCCTGGACCTCGGCGAGACCGAGGTCGACCCCGTGCTCATGGAGCGCATCCTCTGGGAGTGCGAGAACGGCCGTGATGCGCCGTCCGTGGCCAAGATCATGAACGACCTCGCGGCGCGCTTCCCCGTCAAGGAGAGCGCCTCCGAGTCGCACGCCATCATCCCGCAGATGGTCGACGTGCCGCAGACGATCAACTTCGCCGCGGTCGACTCGCGCGCGGTGGTCGTGATCGTGCAGCCCGCGGAGGGCGACGCCTCGCAGATGAACGCGAACCTGTCGCGCCTCCTCTTCGAAGAGGGCATCGCCGGTCGCGTGCACTCCGTGATCGCGACCGAGGCCGAGTGGCAGGCCGCCAAGGCCGAGAAGAACGTCCTCGGCGGCGAGCTGTCCTCCGGCGTGATGTTCCTGTGGCCCGAGACCTTCGGCCGCAACGGCGAGGTCAAGGTCGAGCTCCCGGCGACGGCGAGCGAGGAGGAGATCCGGGCCGCGCTCCTCGCGGGCCTGGCCGACTTCAGCGCGAACTGGCAGAAGCTCGACCGCAAGTCGCACCTCAAGGTCGGCATGCTGGAAGACATGACGTGGAACGAGTACGACCCGGTGACGGGGAAGATCGTCGACATCACGACCCAGGAGAAGCGCGCGCGGAACCGCCTCGAGAAGGAGCTCCGCGAAGCGGAGGCGAAGAAGAAGGCCGAGGAAGGGAAGGTCGAGAGCGAGCGTCCCTGAGCCTCGCCTGAGTCTCCGATCGCGGAGGGCTCGACGACCCGCTCGTCGGACCTTCCCCAGCGCGCGCAAGCCCCGTCGCCACGGAGCTTGCGCGCGCTGCGTTGGGGCCCCCCCGCGGTCCAACAACGGACCCGGGGCGGACGATTCTCCCCAGCACCCACGGCTCCTGGCTCCAGGCCCCCGCCTGTCAAGCTGACAGGCGCGGTCGGGCGGGTCGCCACGCGCTGCCAGAGTGGCAGCCAGCCCCGCCCAAGGGAGCCGCAGGGGGCACCGGGAGGCGGGATCGGGCGCGCGGCACGGGCTTTGCTTTTCCGGCGGCGCGCGGGGGTCTGCCCCCGTTCGACGCCCCATGTCCATCGACCGCCGCATCCTCATCGCCGACGACGACTCCGCTATCCGCCTCGGGGTCGCCGACCTGTTGGGCCCTCTCGGGCTCGACATCGTGCTGGCCGAGGACGGACGTCAGGCCCTGCAGATCCTCCGCCACGGCGGGCTGCACCTGGCGCTGCTCGACCACCGGATGCCAGGCGCGTCGGGGCTCGAGATCCTCGAGGCCATCCGCAGCGAGCTGCTCGGGATCCCCGCGATCCTGTGCTCGGCCGAGGCCGATGGCGAGCTGGCCACGCTGGCCCAGGCCGCCGGCGCCTTCGCCGTGCTGACCAAGCCCGTGATGCCGAGCCGCCTCAAGCAAGAGGTCGTGCGGGCTCTCGACCTCCCGCCCAGCATGGGCCTCTCCGGCCTCGCCTGAGCGAGCCACGCCACTCCACCGCCGCGCGGGCCCACGGGCCGGGGCGGCGGACCGCTTCCAAGACTTTCCAAACCACCTCAGCAACGAATCAGAACCATGGCCGCCAAGACCAAGTCCGCCCCGAAGAAGAAGTCCTCCGTCGCCATCCGCCCCCTCGGTGAGCGCCTGCTCCTGCAGCGCGTCGAGGCCGAAGGCAAGAGCGCCGGCGGCATCCTCCTGCCCGAGTCCGCCAAGGAGAAGCCGAAGGAGGGGATCATCATCGCCCTCGGCGAAGGCAAGCTCCTCGACAACGGTGACCACGCCGCGTGGGCCATCTCCGTCGGCGACCGTGTGCTCTTCACGAGCTACGGCGGCACCGAGGTCAAGTACGGCGGTCAGGAGTACCTGATCATGGAAGAGCGCGACATCCTCGGCGTCATCGAAGGCTAGTTCGACTCCGCAACCAACCACCTACGGAGACCGATCCATGGCCAAGCAAATCAGCTACGACGCGAACGCGCGTGAACACATCAAGAACGGCGTGATGCAGCTCGCGCGCGCCGTCAAGACGACGCTCGGCCCCCGCGGCCGCAACGTCATCATCCAGAAGAACTTCGGCAGCCCGACCGTCACCAAGGACGGCGTTACGGTCAGCAAGGAGATCGACCTCGAGAATCCGTACGAGAACATGGGCGCGCAGCTCGTCAAGCAGGTCGCTTCGCAGACGAACGACCAGGCGGGCGACGGCACCACGACCGCGACGGTCCTCGCCGAGGCGATCTTCCTCGAAGGCCTCAAGAACGTCACCGCTGGCGCCAACCCGGTGGCCCTCAAGCGCGGTATCGACGCCGGCGTCGCCGCTGCGATCGCCTCCCTCGACAAGCTCGCGAAGCCGGTCAAGACGTCCGCCGAGATCGCCCAGGTCGGCACGATCGCCAGCAACGGCGACGCCGAAATCGGCACGATGATCTCCGAGGCGATGGAGCGCGTCGGCAAGGACGGCGTCATCACCTGTGAAGAAGGCCGCGGCCTCGAGACCGACGTCGAGTGGGTCGAGGGCATGCAGTTCGACAAGGGCTTCCTCAGCCCGCACTTCATCACCAACACCACGGCGATGACCTGCGTCCTCGAGAACCCGCTGATCCTCATCCACGAGAAGAAGATCTCGTCGATCAAGGAGATGATCCCGCTGCTCGAGCAGGTCGCTCAGAAGGGCCGCCCGATCCTGATCATCGCCGAGGACGTCGAGGGCGAGGCGCTCGCCACGCTCGTCGTGAACCGCCTGCGCGGCTCCTTCCCCTGCGTCGCCGTCAAGGCCCCCGGCTTCGGGGATCGCCGTAAGGCCATGATGGAGGACATCGCGGTCCTCACCGGCGCCAACCCGGTCTTCGAGGCCATCGGTGGCTCGCTCGAGAACACCGTCCTCGCCGACCTCGGCACGGCCAAGAAGGTCATCGTCACGAAGGACGACACTCTCATCATCGAGGGCGCCGGCACCAAGGACGCGATCAAGGGTCGCATCGAGCAGATCAAGGCGGAGATCGCCTCGGTCAAGTCCGACTACGACCAGGAGAAGCTCCAGGAGCGTCTCGCGAAGCTCTCCGGCGGCGTTGCTCAGATCAACGTCGGCGGCGCGACCGAGTCCGAGGTCAAGGAGAAGAAGGCCCGCGTCGAGGACGCGCTGCACGCCACGCGTGCGGCCGTTGAAGAAGGCGTCATCCCCGGTGGCGGCACCGGCCTCGTCGGTGCGATCGACGCGGTCGAAGCTCTGACGCTCACCGGTGACGAGCGCGTCGGCGCGATGATCATCCGCCGCGCCCTCGAGGCCCCGCTGCGCCAGATCGCCGCGAACGCGGGCCAGGACGGCTCGGTCATCCTGCAGCAGGTCCGCGCCAACAAGACGAAGACCTACGGCTACAACGCAGCCACGGGCGAGTACGGCGACATGCTGAAGGCCGGCGTCATCGACCCCAAGAAGGTCGCGCGCGTCGCCCTGCAGAACGCGGCTTCGGTCGCGAGCCTGCTCCTCACCACCGACGCCCTCGTCTCCGAGAAGCCCTCGGAGAAGGAAGCGGGCTCGGCCGGCGGTCACGCGCACGCGCACTGACCCACACGAACCCCCGGCGCCTCCCCGCGAGGCTCCGGGGCCTGTATCTATTGCCGCGGCCGTCCCTCTTCCCGGGGGGCGGCCGCGGCTTCGAATCCGGCCCCGATGGCCGTAGGCTGACGGGCCGCGTGTGAGCACACCTCCTCGCAGCGATGACGACATCCAGTCCCACTCTTCCCGCGCCGCCGCCCGAGCTGCGTGACGTCACGGACGACGCGAGCCTCGCACAGGCGGTGGCGGCGATCGGCTCCCGGCCCGAGGCCTGCCTGCTCTGCGCCGCTCTCCCGCCCGAGCGCCTGTTCGAGCGCTTCGGCAAGGCGCACTGGCGCTGCGACGCCTGCCGCTTCGTGTGGGTCCACGACCTCTACCCCGAGTTCGTGATCCGCGACGCTCCCGAGGTCGTGCTCGATGTTTTTCTCGGCTCCGCGAAGCGACGCAACGACCCGCGCTCGTGGCCCGGCATGTTCGCGGAGTTCGAGGCCTTCCGCGACGGCGGGAAGCTGCTCGACGTCGGCTGCGGGCCCGGCTTCCTCGTCGCTGAGGCCGCCCGCCGGGGCTGGCGCGGCCACGGCGTCGAGACGCAGCGCGTGCTCGCCGACCACGCGCGCGACGAGCTGGGCGCCCTGGTCTTCCACGGCGAGCTCATCGACGCCGGCTACGCGGAGGACACGTTCGACGTGGTGCACCTCAACGAAGTCATCGAGCACGTCATCGATCCCGTCGCGCTCTTGCGCGAGATCCACCGCGTGCTGCGGCCCGGCGGCCTCGCCTACCTGCGCACCGGCTGCGTCGAGAGCTGGGCCGCGCGCTGGCGCGGCGCGGACTGGCCCTACTACGGCTTCGGCCCCGGCGGGCACATTCGCTTCTACGGGCCGACGTCGGCGAAGGCGCTCGGTCGAGCGGCCGGCTTCACCGATGTGCGCACGTCGACGCGTGGCTTCGCGCTGCGCGAGGGCGGCGAGCTGAAGGGTCGCTGGTACAAGCCGCTCGTGCGCGCCGCGCAGGGACCCGTCTCGAGCCTGGCCACGCTGTGCAACGCGGGGCACCGGCTCACGATGCGCTTCGTCAAGGACGCTCGGGGCTGAGCCCCTCGGACGGCGGGTCGGACTCGTCGTCGTTCGCGCTCGACTCCCCGAGCGCGCCGTCGTCCCCGAGTCCGGTGTCCGACTCCGTGTAGCCGAGCGCGCGCAGCTTTGCTGCGAGATCCCGGCGCGTCTCGAGGTTCCACTCCTCGTAGCGACCCTCCATCGAGGACGGCGTCGGATGCGCCGCGGTCCACTCCTCGAACGCGGCGACGAGCGCAGCGACATCCTCGGGGCGCTCGGCCGCGAGGTTCGTGCGCTCCCC
>CAYGST010000367.1:0-5399 GCA_964352415.1 uncultured Planctomycetaceae bacterium
CCCCGGAAGACCACCGTCAACCACCCCCGCAGCGCCCATGAACATCGTCTTCAGCGAGCAGGCCGAGGAACTGGCCGGGATCGCGCGCAAGATCGCCGACGAACACGTCCGCCCGAACGCCGCCAAGTACGACAAGGCCCAGGAGTACAACGCGGAGGCCGCCCAGGCCGTCGCCAAGGCCGGCCTGTTCAAGACCTTCATCCCGAAGGAGTACGGCGGTCACGGTGCCGGCATCCTCGCGCTCGCGCGCGTGACCGAGGAGCTGGCCAAGGCGGACTCCGGCTTCGGCGTCGCCTTCGCGGTCAACGCGCTCGGCTCCTTCCCGATCATCCTCGGCGGCACCGAGGAGCAGAAGAAGGAGTGGCTGCCGCAGATCGCCAACGGCGATAAGTTCGTCGCCTTCTGCCTGTCCGAGAAGTACGCGGGCTCCGACGCGCAGGGCCTCTCGGTGACCGCCGTCGAGGATGGTGACGACTACATCATCAACGGTGAGAAGAAGTGGACCACGAACGGCGGCGTCGCCGACATCTACTCCGTCTTCTGCGTCACCGATCCGACCTCGAAGTCGCGCCGCATCAGCGCGATCGTGGTCGAGAAGGGCACCCCCGGCTTCGAGGTCAAGAAGATCGAGGACAAGATGGGCATCCGCTGCGTGCCCGTCGTCGAGACGCACTTCGACAACGTTCGCGTCCCCAAGAGCAACCTGATCGGCGGCCGCGCCGGCATGGGCTTCAAGCATGCGATGGCGACCCTCGACTACGCTCGCCCCGGTGTGGCCGCTCAGGCGCTCGGCGCGGCGCAGGGAGCGCTGGACCTCGCGAACGTCTACGCCAACCGCAGGAAGCAGTTCGGTCAGCCGATCTCGGCCCACCAGATGGTGCAGTCCATGCTGGCGGACATGGCGATCGAGACCGAGGCGGCGCGCTGGCTCGTGTACCGCGCTGCGGCGGGCATCGACCACGACCCGAAGGACTCGACCAACTCGAAGATGGCGGCCATGGCCAAGTGCTACGCCACCGATGTCGCCATGAGGGTCGCGACGGACGCGGTCCAGGTCTTCGGGGGCTACGGCTTCATGGAGGACTACCCGATCGCCAAGTACTTCCGCGACGCGAAGATCCTCCAGATCTACGAGGGCACGAACCAGGTCCAGCGCATGGTCATCGCGCGCCACCTGATCCGCGGGGTCGCCGACCTGGACCACCTGCAGGAGTTCATCCCGCACGAGACCCAGCTGACCTACCGCGAGCCCGACGAGACGGTGGTGAACCACAACACCTGAGCGACGCGGGCCCCGGCGCACGCCGGCCCGCCGCTGCACGACGGCCCCCTGGCCCCTCGACGGGCCGGGGGGCCGTTCCCATTTCTGGAGGCCCGAGTCGCTCCCCCTCCGGCGGCCTCTGGACAGTGGAGGCGAGGCGCGATGGGGCACCCAATGGCCTTGCTGTGGTCTCTGAAGGGCGGGGCCGGAGCCGCGACCCCTCTGGCGCTCGTCCCCGGCTGATGCGCGCCGCTTTACTCTGTACGGCCCCTGTGAGGAAAGAGTCGCGTTCCTGAGGAACCCGGATTACCTTCGGAAGCCTATGAACCTGTGCGGTTGGTTGCGGCTGAGCCCCGTCCTTGGGCTCGTTATCGTGCTGGGTTGCGGTGATTCCGCACACCCGGACGTGCCGGCACTTCCCACGAGCCTCGACCGCTTCGACGCGCGGGTCGGCGCGTTCCTCGAGGAGACTCACGTCGCTCTGCGCGACGATCCGGCAGATCCCGAGCGCTGGGTCTCGATGGGCAAGGCGTTCGAAGCGCATCAGATCGGCGACGCCGCGGCGGAGTACTACGCCGCCGCCCTTGCGATGCGCGCCGACGAGGTGCGCTGGTGGTACCGACTCGCTACGGCGCGCGAGCTGTCGGACGACCTCGCTGGCGCGCGCGCGGCGATGGACGAGGTGGTCGCCCGCGAGGGGAGCTACGCGCCCGCACACTGGCGGATCGGCTACTGGGAACTCGACGCGGGCCACATGGAGCTGGCACGCGCCGCTTTCGACCGCGCGCTCGTCGCGGAGCCGACCAGCGCCCCCGCCCGGCTCGGACTCGTGCAGATCGATCTGCAGAGCGGACGGCCCGAACACGCGATCGAAGCGCTGAGCGAGAGTCCGATGCTCGATGGGGCGAATGGGCCCTACGCGCTGAAGCTGCTGGGCACCGCCCTGCAGCGCGCGGGCAGCACCGCGGAGGCACGCATCCTCCTCGAGACCTATCACGAGGCGAAGCCCGCCTTCCGCGATCCGTGGAACGAAGAGCTCGCGAGCTACCAGCGCGGCATGGCGACGATCAACCGTCGCGCGCGTGCCTGGATCGCTGCCGGCCGATCCCTCGAAGCCATTCGGCTTCTGGAGGACGCCCGCGCGGAGGAGCCCGATCACCTGCCGATCCTGCGGACGCTGGGCGCAGCCTACTCCGTCGTCGGGCGCACCCGAGACGCGCAGCGAGTGCTGCGGCACGCGGCGCTCCTCGACCCCGAGAACCCGGAGCTGCGCGTGGACGCGGCCTGGGCCACGGCCATGTTCGGGGACCTGGACCAGGCGATGGAGGAGGCGGACGCGATCCTCGCGACGGACCCGAACTGCCACAAGGCCCACGCGCTGCGCTCCCGTCTGTTCCTCGACCAGGGGCGTCCCCGGGAGGCCGTCGCCGCCTGCCTGGCCGCGGTCGACCACGGCGCCCAGGAGCCGGCGCTCCTCGTGGACATCGGCAAGACCCAGATCGAGCTCGGCGAGCTGGTGGGCGCTGCGAAGAGCTTCGAGCTCGCCACGGGCCAGGACCCCGCGCTCCTGCCAGCCTGGATCGGGCGCGCGATCGTCGCCCTCGAGCGCGGTCAGCTCGAGGAGGCGCGCAAGACGCTCGGTCGCGCCCGCGTCCTTCATCGCAGTCAGCCCACCCAGGGCGAAGAGGCGATCCTGGCGGTCCTCGACCAGCGCCTGACCGAGCTGGAGGGGTCGGGCACCGCGAGCGATGAGTGAGCGCGAACGGAGCCGCGGCGTGGCGAGCGTGGTCCTCGTGGGCCTGCTCTCGGTCTGGCTCTGTAGCTGTGGGGGAGACTCCGGGGCCGGCGCTTCCCCTGCGGGTGGAGAGGTCTCCGCCGAGGCCGAGACGCCCTGGTTCGAGGAGCGTGCGCGACTCTCGGGCCTCGAGTTCCGGCACTCCACGGGCGCGTCGGGCGACTACCTGTTCCCCGAGACGCTCGGCGGCGCGGTCGCCCTGTTCGACGCGGACGGCGACGCGGACCTCGACCTCTTCCTGGGGCAGGGTGGATCGCTCACCGGCCAGGCGGCCGCAGGAGCGGGGCACCGCCTGTTCGAGAACCGCGGCGGCGGAGCGTTCACGGACGTCACACGGGGCAGCGGCGTCGACGTGCCCGGCTACTCGATGGGCGTCGCCGTCGCTGACGTGGACGGCGACGGGCTCGAAGACCTCTACCTGACGAACGTCGGGCCGAACGTGCTCTTGCTCAACCGAGGCGGGGGTCGCTTCGAGGACGGGACAGAGGCCGCGGGCGTCGCGGGTAGCGAATGGAGCACGAGCGCCTGCTTCGTGGACTTCGACGTCGACGGCGACCTCGACCTGTTCGTCTGCAACTACGTCTTCTGGAGCCTCGGTTCGGACAAGGAGTGCTTCGAGGCCTCGGGGCGACGGACGTACTGCGGCCCCCACAGCTACAACGCGCCCATCCCCGATCGCCTCTATCGGAACGAGGGAGGGGGGCGCTTCGTCGACGTCTCCGCCGACTCGGGGATCTCGTCTCGCTTCGGGAACGGTCTTGGCGTGGTGGCGGCCGACTTCAACGGCGACGGCCTTCCTGACCTTTTCGTGGCCAACGACCGCGCCGAGGATCAGCTCTGGATCGGCCTCGGCGACGGGACGTTCCGGGACGACGCCTACCTGGCGGGGGTCGCCGTCGGGAGCGACGGGGCCGAGCGCGCAGGCATGGGGGTGGACGCGGCGGACGTCGACGACGACGGAGACACCGACCTGATCGTCGTCAACCTCCACGGGGAGCTCGACGGCTTCTACCGCAACGAGGGCCGCTACTTCGTCGAGTGCACCACCGAGGTCGGGATCGGGGCGGTGACCCGCAAGTACACGCGCTTCGGGGTCGGCTTCGTCGACTTCGACAACGACGGCGACCTCGACCTCTACGAGGCCAATGGTCGGGTGACGCTGGTGGGCCAGACGTTCGACGAGGCGGATCTCTTCGCCGAGCCCAACGTCCTGCTGGAGCGCACGGAGGCGGGCAAGTGGCGGGCCGTGCGCCCGCTCGGTGGAACGGACCCGGTTCTCATTCACACGAGTCGAGGAGCCGCCTTCGGCGACGTGAATGGAGACGGTGGAGTCGACATCGTCGTCGCCAACTCCTCCAGCGCGCCGTACCTCTTGCTCAACAGGGCCGGAGCGGGGGGGCATTGGCTTCGCGCCCGCGCCGTGACGTCCTCCGGTTCGGCAGCCCTGGGGGCTCGGGTCACTCTGGCCCTCGGAGATCGGCGGATGCAGAGGGACATCCGGGCCGGGTACAGCTACTGCTCGAGCAGCGAACCGGTCGCGCACTTCGGGCTGGGGAAAGCGAGCGGCGAGCTCCCGCTGGAGGTGCGGTGGACCGACGGGAGCCGTGAGGGCTTCGGGCCGTTCCCGATCGACCAGCAGGTGACGCTCGTTCAGGGCCAGGGGCGACCTCTCTAGCGGCCGCTGCCGGGGGAGACAAAGAGGCGCGGGACCTCCGCGCCCGGGCCCGGTTCCGGAATTCGTCGACCTCCGGAGCTCCACGCCCGGACCGCAGCTGGGGGCCGGCGCGCTCGGCCCGGAATCCTGGCGAGTCCCCCGCGATCGGCGGTGGCCTTCCCCAAGGGGGCGAGCCGGCGCGGGGCTTGCGCCGGGGCCCGGCAGCGGCGCGGGGCGGGAATCCAGTGATCTCCCCGAGTTCGGGAGGGAATCCGGGCTCGGACTCCCAAGGCGCTCGTATGCACCCCCGATCCAGCTTCTAGGCGCCGAAAAGGCCTATTTTGGGGCTTGGGTCGGCAAGTGCATGGTTAGAAAGACACAATTTACTGCGTAACGGCCGGGAACCGAGGCATGTACACCGGTGTCCAACCCCTCGAAGGCAGCAGTTTTCGCGGGCCACCGCAAACGCCCAGGCGGAGCTCGCGTAAACCTACCTACCAACAGGAAGGTTGGGGCGGCGCCGACCGCTGAGCCCACCACGGCAGGCCGCTCCGGCCGGTGGGAACAGCAGCGACCAACGGCGGCAACCTCATCCAAGCAGGCGTCCCGGGCGAACACCCCAGTGTCCGGGCAAACGGCAACCATCTTTTTTATTATTTTTTAATTTGACGAACGTTATCTACACGCAC
>CAYGST010000368.1:0-5357 GCA_964352415.1 uncultured Planctomycetaceae bacterium
AAGATCACGCTCTGACACATGCTCTTGATCGAGCCCATGTCGTGGGAGACGAACAGGATCGTCTTGCCTTGCTCGCGGAACTCGTTGAGCCGGTTCGTGCACTTGCCCTTGAAGTGCTCGTCGCCGACCGACAGCGCCTCGTCGATGATGAAGATGTCGGGATCGACCGAGGCTGCCACCGAGAAGCCGAGCCTCACGTACATGCCCGAGCTGTAGGTCTTGACCGGCCGATCGATGAAATCGCCGAGCTCCGAGAAGTCGATGATCGCTCCGACCCGTGCGTCGATCTCCTCCGGGCTCATCCCGAGGATCGAGCAGTTCAGGTAGATGTTCTCGCGACCGCTGAACTCGGGATGGAACCCGGCGCCGAGCTCCAGGAGGGAGGCGATGCGGCCGTTGACCTGCACGGTGCCGGTGGTCGGCTTGGCGATGCCGGTCAACAGCTTCAAGAGGGAGCTCTTGCCGGCCCCGTTCTGCCCGATGATCCCGACGGTGTGGCCGTGCGGGATGTCGAGATAGACGTTCTTGACCGCCCAGTACTCGGTGTAGCGCTTCTTCCCCGGCAGGACGAGGTCCCACAGGCGGTGGATCGGCTTGTCGTACATCTGGTACGCCTTGCCGAGGTCCTGCGCGAAGATCGCGCTGCCGGGATTGGGTTGACTGGCTTCCACGCGGCTAGAGCAGGTCGGGGAATCGATCCCGCTGACGGCTGAAGAAGGTCGAGCCGAGGTAGAAGACGAGCACGGCGACCGCCGCGAATTTCCCGAGGAAGATCGCCGACGGGAAGCTGTTGTAGAGCAGCACCTCGCGGTAGCAGTCGATCAGCCAGTACATCGGATTCAGCTCGAGGATGAAGTCGAACTTCCCCCCGTGCTTGGTGTGCGTGAACGTCGTCGGAGGATAGAAGATCGGCGTCGCGAACATCCAGACCATCACGAACACGCCGATCAGGTGCGCCGTGTCGCGCAGGATCAGGTTGAACGCGGCGAGGAACATGCCGAGACCCGTCGTGAAGATCCCTTGCAGCAGCATCAGCACCGGCAGGAACAGCACCATCGCCCCCAGGCTCACGCCCCGGAAGGACGACTCCTGGGGAGCCGCGCCCTCGACCTTCGGCGCCAAGACGCGCATGCCCGTCCCGTCGTTCGGGCAGACCAGATGCTCCTCGTGGTCGCAGAAGTTGCAGGCCGCCGTGCGGGTCCCTGACGGGAGACCGTTCTGGTCGAGGATCAGCAGATCAGCCGGAATCTCGACGTTCTCCTGGCTCACGACCTCCTCGACCTCCGCCGCCTTCTGGTTGAGCTGCGTCGGGCTGACGTAGCCGAAGTACAGCACCCCGGCCAGGACCACCGGGAAGCCGATGGCCATGTTCACCAGCGACGAGGTCGTCAGGTAGGCCGGCAGGACGCCGGCGGGGAACACGACCTTCTGGATCAGGTTCGCGTTCTCGACCAGGCAGTTCGTCGAGCGCGTGAGTGTCTCGGAGAACGCGTTCCAGACGACGATGCCGACCAGCATCCAGATCGCGACGTCTTTGATCCCTGCCGTGTCGTCGAAGCGCGACCCGAGCAGGACGGTGAACACGAACGAGTACACGACCAGATTGATGATCGGGAAGATCACCGACCAGAAGAACCCCATCGACGAGCCGACGTAGCGCGCCTTGAGGTCACGAACGATCAGCTCCTTGAGGAGGCGCTGGTTCGCGGCGAGGGTTCGAAGGGTCTGAAACACGAGGGGAAGGGTCGAGCGGGTGAAGTGGAGCCAGCTCGGCTAGAGGACGAGCTTGCCGAGCGCGGACAGGGCCAGATCGACCGCGACCTGCGCCGTCTTGTTGCCCTTGTCGAGGATCGGGTTGATCTCGGTGATCTCGAGGCTGGTCATCCGCTGGGTCTCCGCGACCATCTCCATGAAGAGGTGGCTCTCGCGGAAGTCGAGGCCGCCGGGGACCGGTGTTCCGACGCCAGGCGCGATGGTCGGGTCGGCGCCATCCACGTCGAACGACAGGTGGAAGCCCGCCGTGCCGGCGTTCACGATCTCCAGCGCCTCGACCATGACGTCGTGCATCCCGCGCATGTCGATCTCGCGCATGGTGATCACGCGCAGGCCGGTCTCCTGGACCACGCGCCGCTCGCGCTCGTCGAGGCTGCGAACACCGACCGCGACGGTGTTCTTCGTGTCGACCATCGGGAAGCGCTCGCCGAGCTTGGTCAACTCGTCGAGGCCTCGGCCGATGCAGGAGGCCAGCGGCATCCCGTGAATGTTGCCCGTGGGGCTCGAGTCCGGCGTGTTCATGTCCCCGTGCGCGTCGTACCAGAGGAGCCCGATGGTCTCATCCTTGCGCGCATAGAACGAGCTGACGCCGGCCACCGTCCCGCAGGCGATCGAGTGGTCGCCCCCCACGACGAACGGGAACTTGTTCTCGGTGAAGGCCGCCAGGACGACGTCCCGAAGCGCCGCACAGGAAGCCGCGATCTCCTCCAGGAAGCGCGCGCTCGTGTTCTCCGGCTTGCGACCGTGGGGCTGCTCGACCGGCACGTTTCCGAGGTCTTCGAAGCCCAATCCGATGGCCCGAACGGCGGCTTCGATGCCCGCGATGCGCACGGCGCTCGGGCCCATGTCCGTCCCGCGGCGGCCCCCGCCGAGGTCCATGGGCACTCCAATGAAGGCGACGTCCTTGCTGATCATCTTGTCCGTTTCGTGAGTTGAATCGGGGTTCCGGAGCCGGCCCGGAAGCGCTCTGCGGCGCTGCCTTCGCGGACGGAGATCTCTAGAGTGCCCGCCGAACCGATCAAGGCCAATCCCGCCCCGGGTTCGACGTCCGCGTAGGTCCCCACGAGCGGCAGCGCTTCGCCGTCCACCACAGCGATCCACTCCGCGCCCTCGAGGCGCGCGCCGGGGAGGGCCGTGATGAGGTTCCCGAAGTGGTCGGCGAACAGCGCCTGGACGACGAGGTGCCCCGGGCGCTCCTCCACGGCGGGCCAGGACGCTCGCTGCCAGGTGCTCGACGCGTTCCCCGCCGCTTGGGGCGCGAGCCCGGAGGCCAGCGCAGCCGCCGCAGGCGTGAAGACATCGCGGCCGTGAAAGGTCCGGCTCGGCTCGGGCAGGGCGAAGCGCTCGACGTCGAGTTCGTACACGCGGGCCGCCTCGGAGAGCACAGGACCGAGCAGTCCGTTGTCCGGTGCGAGGAACGCCTGACCGCGGTCCTCGGCGACGAGGATCGAGCGCGCGCTGCCGACGCCGGGATCGACCACCGCGACGTGCACGGTCCCCGCGGGGAAGTAGTCGATCGCTCGCGCGAGGTGCCACGAGGCCTGGAGGACGTCCTGCGGCGGGACCGCGTGCGTCAGGTCCACCGGTCGCGCGCTCGGAGCCCGCTGCAGCAGCACGCCCTTCATCACGCCGACGTAGGTGTCGACCGTGCCGAAGTCGGTCAAGAACGTCACCACGCCGCTCGGCGCCCAGGTGCTCGTTCGCTGTGCTTGGAGGGTCTCCATCAGCGCTCAGTGCGTTCGGCGCCCGAGCGCCCCCAGCATGGCTCCCTGGAGAATCGGGCTGCGGAGCATCAAGCTCTCGCGCTCCTGCAGGTAGTGAATCGCGTCCAGCCCGCCCCACTCGCCGATGGCGAAGCCGATGCGACGGAGATCACGCGAGGTAGCCGTGCGTGGAATGCGGTTCAGCTCGTCGCGCAGGCTGTTCGGCCCCCCGACGTCGCGAAGAACGAGCGCGGCCAGGACGCTGCGATCCCAGGGCCCGGTCCAGAGTGCGTGACGCAGGAACTGCAGCGCGACGTCGTCGCGCGCGTCGACCAGCGCGAGGCCGAGAGCGACGTTCAGGATCAGGTCGTCCTCCGCCGGGAAGTGGTCGCGGAACAGATCGACGTGCTCGGCCGGATCGCGCACGAGCAGCGCGCGCACGCAGCGCGCGCCGCGGCGCCCGGGCGGAAAGCCCTCGCGCAGTCCGGCAGCGAGCTCGACCCGCGCGGAGGAGACCCCGCGCAGCGCCAGAATGGCGAGCACGTCCACGCGCTCGTCGAGCTCGAAGACGTCGAGGCGATCCTCGAGGTAGCCGCGCACCAGCGGCGCGTCCGCCTGCGCGATCGCCGCCGTCAGCGTCGAGCCGTACTCCGGGTGCTCCTGGTCCTCGAGGATGGCGCGGAACTCCTCGTGACTCGCCGCGTCGCCGAGGCGCGCCATCACGAGCCGCAAGCTCGCGCGCACGCCGAAGTCCTCGTCCTCGGAGACGCGGTCCAGGAAGTCCAGGATGGTCGGATTCGCGGCGTAACCCCAGGCTTCCGCCGCGAACACGCGCTCGCGCGGGGTGAACGAGGACCACTCCTCCTCCAGCCCGATCAGCGGCTCGGGCAGACCGGCGCGCGCCAGGAGCCGCAGCGCCTCGACCGCCAGCTCGGGAACCTCGAGCGCAGCGCCGAGCAGCCCCAGCGCCTTGTCCTCCGTCCGACCGAGCTCGATCTCGTGCAGCACGATGCGCCACGCCTCCAGATCGGCGGGACGCCACAGCTCGGTCTCGATCATCATCGCCAACTCGTCCGGCAGCGCGCGCACCGCGGCGCGCAGCTCCGCCTCGCCGGGCGTCGTGAGCAGCGTGCTCAGCACGTGATCCTTGACCCCGAGCGCCGTGTCGTCGGCCGCGGACATCAGGACGACCGCGTTCAGGAAGCGCGGCTCCTGCACGAGGTCTGCGATCAGGCGCGCGTGCCAGGACTCGCCATCGACGAGCCCATGGCGCCGCGCGGCGTCCCAGCGCAGCTGCAGGAACAGCTCGAGCACCTCGTTCGATCGCGACGTCGCCGGATCGAGCACGAAGACGAGCAGCTGACCGGCCATGGCCGCGTCGGGGCTCTGCCCTTGGGCAATGACCTCGACGCGCAGCCGCGAGGAGCGCCGGCCGCTGCGCAGGAGCCCGAGCATGGCGCAGCCGCGCGCGATCGGGTCCTCGTTCTCGAGCGCCTCGATCAGCGCGGCCTCGCCGCCCTCACCGAACTCGCCGAGGGCCAGCAGCGCCGCGTGACGCAGCAGCGGCTCCGGCTTCAGGGCCCAGGTCTCCAGCAGGGTTCGCTCGCGCACGGGCTGGGGCTCGGTCCCGCCGATGGCCATCAGAGCGGCGGCCTGCTCGCTCGCCAGCGAGTCGCGATCCTCCAGCACCGCCCGGCCGTCGAAGGCGGAGCGGCGCGTGAAGCGGACCCGGGCGTCGCGCGCGAGCAGCGCGCGCCAGCGCTGGACCGGCGTCTCGGCTGCCTCGCTGTCCTGTGGCGCCACTCCCCCACCCTGGGCGGATGCGGAAGCGAGGGCCGGAGCGGCGGCCGCCGGCAGGGGCGCGAACGCCATGGCGAGGGC
>CAYGST010000369.1:0-5350 GCA_964352415.1 uncultured Planctomycetaceae bacterium
CACCAGGACGCGAGCCGCGCGAAGGGCAGCTTTCAGCAGCTGCTCTCGGGTGAGGAGTCCGAACGGCTGCCCGAGACGTGCTCGACCTACCACCTGCTCGACGGCAGCGAGTACGCCCTCGACACGAGGGTCGCTGCGTTCTTCGCGGGCGCGGACGGCGCGCCGTCGCGCCTCGTCCTCGAAGCGACGCCGTTCTACGCCGAGTCCGGCGGGCAGATCGGCGACCGCGGCGTGGTGCGCGGCGAGAACTTCGCGTTCACGGTGAACGACACGAAGAAGGCCGGCAGCGTCGTCGTGCACCTGGGCGTGGCGGAGGGCTCGATCGAGGCCGGCGCGACGGTCAGCGCGCGGGTCGACGAGGACGCGCGCCGCGCCACCTCGCGCAACCACACGGCGACGCACCTCATGCACAAGGCGCTCCAGCTCGTGCTCGGTGAGCACGTGCAGCAGCAGGGCTCCTACGTCGGGCCGGACCGCCTGCGCTTCGACTTCTCGCACCCGGCGGGCGTGAGCGCGGAGGAGCTCGAGCGCATCGAAGCGCTCGTGAACGAACACACGATCGAGAACGCGAACGTTGTCACGACGGTCGAGGACCTGGAGGCCGCGAAGGAACGCGGCGTGACGGCGCTGTTCGGCGAGAAGTACGACGACGACGTGCGCGTGGTCGACGTCGGCGGCTGGTCGGTCGAGCTCTGCGGCGGCGTGCACGTGCGCGCGGCGGGGGACATCGGGACCTTCGTCGTACTGTCCGAGCGGGCCGTTTCCGCCGGCGTGCGACGCATCGAGGCCGTCACCGGCCCCGCGGCGCTCGAGGAGATGCAGCGCACACGGCGCGTCCTGCGCGAGTCGGCCAATGCGCTCAAGGCGCAGCCCGACGAGCTGGCGACCCGCATCCAGCAGCTGCAGGAGAAGCTCAAGGAAGCGAACAAGAAGCAGAAGCAGAGCTCGACCGGCGACGTCTCGGCGGCCTTCGAGGCGGCCAAGGGCCAGCTCGCGGACGCGGGCGGGATCCTGACCGGCGTCGTGAACGCCCCCGACCTCGACGGCAAGGGGCTCGACGACCTCGCTGGCCGTGTGGCGAGCCTGTCGGACTCGCTGGCCGTCGTGCTCGTCGGTCGCGAGGGCGATCGCGTGCCCTTCCAGGTGCTCTCGCTCGGCGCGTCCCAGGCCAAGGGCCTCAAGGCGGGCGCGTTCGCGAAGGCGCTCGGCGGCCAGCTGAAGGGCGGCGGTGGCGGACGGCCCGACCGCGCCCAGGGGCAGGGGACCGACGCCTCGCAGCTCGAAGCGGCCCTGGCCTGGGCACAGACCGCGCTCGGTGAGGCGCTGGGCGGCTGAGGGGTCGGGAGTGTGGCTGGAGCGGCGCGCTGCCGCGCGCCGGCTCCGTCGCTTGATCCGCGCAGGGCCCCGCGTGGGGGGGGCGGCTCAGCGGGGGCGTCGAATGCCAGCGGAGCTGCCCTGGAGGGCTCGCCACGGACTGGTGCCCGCCCCGGCGCAGGTCCCCGGGTCCCGGGAGTCGTGCGCGGAGCACAAAGGTATCCAGCGACGTCGGTTCGGTCGTTGACACCCCGAGGGCCCAGAGCTACTTTTTTCGGCTTCCAAGGGCGTGACCGGATCCTTCCTGGGTCCGGTCGCTTCGTCCGAGGCCGCCGCACGGCGCCTCGGCGCGTCCATCGATCCAAGCCGTCCATCCGGCTCTGTCCACTCCGGGCGGCCCCCAGAACCGCCCCTGCTCCGCCGTCTCCGGCGGCTCCCCGACCCCTCGTCATGGCTCACCCCAAGCGTCGCATCTCCAAGCACAAGAAGCGCCTCCGCCGCTCCCACCTGGCGCTGACCGTCACGACCCCGAATCACTGTGGTCGCTGCGGCGCTGCCGTGCGCCAGCACCGCGTGTGCGACAGCTGCGGCTTCTACGGCTTCGACAAGGGCGGCTCGAAGGGCACCGACGTCCTGCAGAAGGCTGAGTTCTAGGGACCGCGCCGCGGCACCGGAACCGAGGCGGCGCCCCGCGCTTCCTTCGCGACGGACCCGAATCGGGGAGTCGCATCGACCATCATGGACTCGAAACGCATTGCCCTCGACGTGATGGGTGGCGACGCGGCGCCGGCGGCTACGCTCCGCGGCGCGCTGCGCGTGTGCTCGGCCTCGCACGCGGCGCCGCTGCCGCCCGAACGAATCGTGCTCGTCGGTGACGAAGCACGTCTGCACGCTGGCCTCGAGGAGCTCGGCGGCAACCCCGGCTTCGAGATCGTGCATGCCTCGCAGGTCGTCGAGATGCACGACGGGCCCGCAGCTGCCCTGCGCCAGAAGCCGGACTCGTCCATCGCTGTCGGCGTGGGCTGCGTGAAGACCGGCAAGACGGGCGCGGTCGTCTCGATGGGGAACACGGGTGCCCTGGTCGCGTCCGCGACGGTCGGCCTCGGAACGCTCCCCGGCGTCAAGCGTCCGGGCATCGCGGTGACCATGTCGCTCGCCGGCAAGCCGCTGACCTTCATCGACATGGGCGCGAACATCGCGCCGAAGCCCGAGCACCTCGCGCAGTACGGCCTGATGGGCTCGATCTACGCGCGCGAGTGCCTGCTGACGCCGGTACCGCGCGTCGGCCTGCTGAACATCGGCGAGGAGGAGTCGAAGGGCACCGACCTGCTCAAGGCCGCGAACGGGCTCCTCGGCGCGCTGCCGATCGAGTTCGTCGGGAACGTCGAGGGCAACACGATCTTCCAGGACCGGGCGGACGTGATCGTCACCGATGGCTTCACCGGCAACGTGGTCCTCAAGCTGCTCGAGGGCTTCGCCGGGCTGATGCTCGGCTGGGTGCTCGGTGAGCTCAAGCAGCACGGTTCGGAGTACGCCGGCGACGTGCTCTCCAACGTGAAGCAGAAGATCGACTACGCGGAGTACGGTGGCGCGCTGCTGCTCGGCGTGGATGGCGCCGTCGTGGTGGGCCACGGGCGCTCCGACGAGATCGCCGTGGCGAACGCGCTCTCGCTCGCTGCCCGCGACCTCGATGCGGGCCTCAACGAGGGCATCGTCAAGGGCGTCGCGGCCGCGTCCGCGAGCTCGGCCACGGACCCGGTGAGCTGAAGGACTTCGAGGCCCGGAGGGGCGTCTCCGCGGACGCCAGGGCCCTCCCGAGCTTGAACGTTGGCCGGGGATGCCCCATGCTCGCCAGCCGCGGCGAGAAGGCCTGACCTCGCGCCGCCTCCAGTTCCCATGACTCCGCACCTCCACCTCACGATTCGATGAGCGAGCGTCAGCACGTTGGCATCGCCGGTACGGGCCACTACGTCCCCGACCGGGTGGTCCCGAACTCCTGGTTCGAGCAGCACATCGATACCAGTGACGAGTGGATCCGCCAGCGGACTGGCATCGTCGAGCGGCGCTTCGCCGCGGACGACCAGGCGACCAGCGACCTGTGCATCGAGGCCGCTCGGATGGCGCTCGAGCACGCTGGAGTCGAAGCGGACGAGATCGATCTGATCATCGTCGGGACCATCACCCCGGATCAGTTCCTCCCGGCGACAGCGCCGCTGGTGCAGCACGCGATCGGTGCATCGCGGGCGGCTGCCTTCGACGTCGCTGCGGCCTGCACGGGGTTCATGACGGCGCTCTCCGTCGGTGAGTCGATGATCGCCGCGGGACGCGCGAAGAAGGCGCTCGTGCTCGGCGCGGAGACCCTCTCGCGCTTCCTCGACCTCCAGGACCGAACCTCCTGCATCCTGTTCGGTGACGGCGCCGGCGCGGCCGTGCTCCAGGCCCAGGACGTTGGGGGGCCGGGTGAGATCCTGCGCCTCTCGCTGGGATCGGACGGTGAGGGCTACGAATACATCCAGATGCTCGGCGGCGGCTCGCGTCGTCCGACGACGGCCGAGACCATCGCGAACCGCGAGACGTTCATCCGAGTCAAGGGCCGCGACGTCTACCGCTTCGCCGTCACGACCATGGCGCGCATGGTGGGCGAGATGCTCGAGGGCTACGACGCCGACGAGCTCGGCATGATCGTTCCGCACCAGGTCAACCTGCGCATCATCGACGCCGCCTGCGAGAAGCTCGGCATCGGGCTCGAGCAGGTGATGTGCAACATCCAGAAGTACGGCAACACGAGCGCGGGCAGCGTCCCGATCGCCCTGAGCGAGGCGGACCACGAGGGCCGCCTCGAGCGCGGCAAGCTCGTCGTCATGTGCGCCTTCGGCGCCGGGCTCAACTGGGGCGGCGCGCTCGTCCGCTGGTAGTACGGGACGTCGACCGCCGAACGTCCGCGCGAGCGGCCGAGCGCGGCCATCGAACACGCGAGGAAGGAATACAGCATGACCACCGAAGGAATCCTGCTGCCCGGTCAGGGCTCGCAGTTCGAAGGGATGGGCCGCGACTGGTGCGAGGCCTTCGACGTCGCCCGCGAGACCTTCGCGGAGGCGGACGAGGTGCTCGGCTTCGCGCTCACCGAGGCTTGCTGGAGCTCCGGCGAGAAGGTCAACCGAACCGACGTCGCGCAGCCGGGGATCTTCACGACCAGCGTTGCGATCCTGCGCGTGCTGGAGTCGCGCGGTCTGGTGCTCGCCGACTCGGCGCTGTGCGCGGGCTTGAGCCTCGGTGAGTACACGGCGCTGTGGGCTGCGGGCTCGCTCGAGTTCGCGGACGGCCTGCGGCTCGTGCGCCTGCGCGGCGAGGCCATGCAGGACGCGAGCGAGGCCAACCCGAGCTCGATGGTCTCCTTGATGGGGGCCGATGAGGAGACGGCTGGCAAGCTGGCCGCGCTGGGCGCGGAGCACGGCGTGTGCTCCGTGGCGAACCTGAACGCCCCCGGCCAGGTCGTGGTCTCCGGCGAGCTCGCTGCTCTCGACGCGGTCGAGGCGGCCGCCAAGGAGCATGGCGTGCGCCGCGCGGTGCGGCTGACCGTCGCCGGCGGCTTTCACTCCGAGTGCATGCGGCCCGCCGCCGACCGGCTCGCCGCCGCGCTGACCGAGGTGGAGATCCGTGCGCCCCGCACGACCTTCCTGAGCAACGTCAACGGAGGTCCGGTGACGGACCCCGAGCAGATCCGTCAGCAGCTGGCCCAGCAGGTCTGCGCCCCGGTGCTCTGGGAGCGCTCGATGCGCTGGGCCCTGGAGAACGGCGTGCGCACCTTCCTGGAACCCGGTCCGGGGACGGTCCTGGGCGGCATCCTGCGGAAGATCGACCGCGAGGCGGTCGTTCGCTCCGCGGCCACCCCTGGAGACCTCGCCGACTAGTCGACTCGGGTCTTCCCGAGGGCTCCCCGGAGCCCTTCAATGGGGAACCGCTCCGCGCGTTGATCCCCCGGGACGCCCCTCCTAGACTCTCCGCCCTCGAATTCACCCGAGCCGCAGCGCGCCCC
>CAYGST010000370.1:0-5313 GCA_964352415.1 uncultured Planctomycetaceae bacterium
CAGTCTAGCCGCGCGCCACGGAGCCGGAGCTCTGGGAGTCGGAACCTGGAGTCGGAACCGGAGTGACAGTTGAAGTGCCGGCGACGAAACTCTTCTATCCGGCTCCGAGCCGGCTCCCGGCACTACCGCGCCATGACCACCCTGCCCTACCTCACTGGCTACTCCGACGAGCTCCAGGCGCAGGCGCTCGCCCTGCTCGAGCGCGGCGAGCTCGGCGCCTCGATCACGCGGCGCTACCCGGAGCGCCACGAGGTTCGCTCGAACCGGGCACTGACGAGCTACGTGCAGGCGCTGAAGGCGCGCTACCTCAAGACCTCCGCGCCGCTCGGGAGCGTGCTCTACGACGACAGGCTGCACGTCGTCCACAACGCCCTCGGACTGCACGTGACCTCGACGCGCGTTCAGGGCGCGAAGCTGCGCAAGCGCCGTGAGCTGCGCGTCGCCGGCCTGTTCAAGGACGCGCCCGCCGACTTTCTGCGGATGATCGTCGTCCACGAGCTGGCGCACATGAAGCACGCGGAGCACGACCGCGACTTCTACCGGCTGTGCACCTACATGGAGCCGGACTACCACCAGCTCGAGCTCGATCTGCGGCTCTGGCTGACGGCGCTGGCCGGCGTATTTCACTCAGGTTCCGACTCCGACTCCACATGACCGACGCCCACGAGCTGCGCGACCTGGCGGCCGCCTTCGACTGCGACCTCCCCGTCGACCGCGCCGAGCTCTTGCTCGCCTTCCTCGACGCCATGCTCGAGGAGAACCGCCGCGTGAACCTCACCGCCGTTCGCGAGCGGGAGGCGGCCGTCATCTTCCACGCGCTCGATTCGCTCGCGCTGGGCAGCCGCACCCTGGAGGTCGTGCCCGCGCGGGCCCTCGACATCGGCACCGGCAACGGCTTCCCTGGCGTTGCGATCGCCTGCCTCTTTCCCGAGGCGGACGTGCTGTTGATGGATCGCACGCTCAAGAAGCTGAAAGCGATCGAGCGCGCCCTCGTCGCTGCCGGCCTGAACAGCGGCCGCATCACGACGACGCAGATGGACGCGGCGGAGGCGCCGGCCCACGGGCATCGCGGATCGTTCGACCTCGTGACCGCGCGCGCCGTCGGAGCGCCGACTGCGATGGGCGCGCTCGCTGCGCCGCTCCTGCGCAGCTCGGGCCGACTCCTGTGCTGGCTCAGCGAGGAGACCGAGTACGACCCGAGCCTCTCCGGCGGATTGCGGCAGCGCAAAGCGCTTCGCTACGAGCTGCCCGGCCCCGATCCGCGCGTGCGGCGCCTGGTCAGCTTCGGGAAAGGCGAAGCGTGAGTTCGTCCGAACAGCGTCATCTGCTCGCCGCGCGGGAGATCGACGCGGAGCTGGCGAAGGTCGCGCGCAACATCCGCGTTCTGGCGCCGCTGCAGTGGCCGGCGGAGGCGGAGGAGAGCTTTCTCAACGCCTGGCGCGCGGGGCGTCCCGAGCTGCCGAACTTCCGCCCCGTTCCCGAGGATCACGCTGCCGACGTCGAGGCACTGAACGCGCTGCAGGCGCGCTGCGACCTCGGGCATCCGGTCGGCCGCGTGCTCTACAAGACGGCGCGCAGCTACCGCTTCGCGGCCGAGATGCTCGGCGCGATCGGGACACCCGAGTTCACGCGACTCTCGCAGGCGCTCTACGGCGGACCGGACGACAGCTACCGCAGCCAGGTCGTCACCGCCCGCGACGCGGCCGAGTACTTCCTCTCGACCACCGACGATCTGCTCGGAGGGTTCTGCATCGCGCCGACTGAGGCGAAGATGAGCTCCGAGGTGTTCGGGGCGCGGCTCGGTGAGGAGGTCGATGCGTTCTTCGGGCCGGGCATCGTCACGGTCGAGCGCGTGCCCGAGCTCGCCTCGCGCGCCGTGGCGAACTCGGGCCGCATCCGGCTGCGGGCGAGCGCGCGCTTCTCGGAGCTCGATCTGCAGCAGCTCCTCCAGCACGAGGCGTTCGTCCATTCAGGCACGATGCTGAACGGCCGCGCGCAGCCGAACTTCTCCTTCCCGGGCCTCGGCGCGCCGCGCACGACCCGCGCGCAGGAGGGCCTCGCCGTCTTCGCCGAGCTGATGTCGCTCTCGCTCGACGTCAATCGCCTGCGGCGCGTCGCGCTGCGCGTTCGCGCGATCCACGACGCGCTCGAGGGCGCCGACTTCATCGAGATCTTCCGCGGCTTCCTCGAGGCCGGCCAGAGCGAGGTCGAGAGCTACCAGTCGACCGTGCGCGTCTTCCGCGGCGGCGACGTGCGCGGCAAGATCGTGTTCACGAAGGACTGCGTCTACTGCAAGGGTATGCTCGAGGTGAACGCCTTCCTGCACGTCGCGATCCACCGCAACCGGCCGGAGCTGATCCGCGCCCTCTTCGCGGGCCGCTTCACCCTCGGCGATCTGGTCGAGCTCGAACCGCTCTTCGCCGACGGCACGCTCATCGGCCCGACCCACGTCCCGCCGTGGGCCGCCGACCTGCGCACGCTGGCCTCCGTGCTCGCCTACTCCGTCTTCGCCTCGCGCATGGACGTCGACCCGCTGCACCCGGAGGACTTCCTCACCTACGAGGACCACGCGGCGTCGCGCTACGAGTGAGTGCGCGCAGCCGCGGAGCCGAATTGAGCCCTATCTGGGGTTGGCCATGGCCGCGCCGAATGTGAACGGGTGCCCTGCTCGGAAAGGGCGCGTGCTAGGCTCGTCTCAGCGCTCGAGTTGCCTGTTTCCGGCAGCTAGTCAATGGCCGACATTCATGTCTGCCTGGGGCATCGAGCGCCGTCCCCGGCCCGATTTCGAACGAGGTGCTTCTGTGTTGACTCGAATCCTGCTCTCTCTCTCTCTCTCTCTCTCTCTCTCTTCTTAGGGGCAGCGCCTGTTTCGGCTCCACGGGCCCCCGAGGATCCGATTGACCCCGAGAATCTCTGCACTGCGATCTGTGTTCCGCAGCCCTTCCAAGCGCCACAGGTCAGCCAAGGTTGCGCAACAGTGATGTTCTCGGTGCAGAACATCGATCTCGGTCAGGCTCTCGATGGGTGTGACGGGACCTGCAAGACCTGCGAGGCGACAGTCGATCTGACGATCGACTGTTCGGGCTGCACGGCGAATGAGAACGGCTGCACGTATCTGTGGGAGAACCACAGCTTCAGAAGAGACGGCTCGGCCAAGGATGTCGAGCTTGAGACGAACACCTCGAAATCGGTCGTGCTCGTCACCCAAGTCATGACTTCTGATTGCAGCGGCCTGGGAGCCTTCTTCGGGGTGTCGGTCGCCGGGGCGCTGGTGGTCTTCAACATGAACTGCGCATGTCCCGGAATCTGACCCTCGCCTTCGGGGCCTTCCTTCTCCTGATCGTGGTCGCTGCGTTCTGGATTCCGGATGGTGGGGTGCCCCGCACCGGAGAGCCCGGCGTGCAACGAAAGGCTTCCTATCAAGGGGCGAGCGTGGATGCCGAACAGCTCGAGGCTCCCCTGTCGGCCAAGGGGGGGGGCGACCGTTCCGAGGTGCTCGATTCCACGCCCATGCCTGAGATTGACTCCGGATTGGAGTCTACCAGCGAGGGCGATCTCGACCCCATGACGCAGCACTCCTACGAACGGCTCCTGAACGCTCGGGAGGAGTTCGCGAAGAAGCCTGGTCTCGTCACTTCATTGGTCCTCATGCAGAAGGCGGCAGTCGCCTGGAGCGACTACACGGGAACCTCGATCGTCTATGGTCCTGGAGACGACATTCCCGAGAGTGTGCTCACTGCGGAGCAGTGGACGATCTGGGTCTCGGGCCCTTTTGGCTCTCGTCGCGTCCTCTACACCCGTGCGGAGTTTCCCGAGCTGTGGGAGATTCGCGAGCACCGCTCGAGCGGGCGTCGAGAGCTCTTCGACCTCTCGCTGAAGCAAGATCTTCTTCAGCGTGTCGAGCAGCGCGCAGACACTGTGGTCCAGCTACTTGGCGGCGAGTAGTACGGCGCTGCGCTGCTGATGGGGGGCGTCGGACCGGGAGCCGAATCCGGCGCGTTCACTCGCAGCTCACTGGTTCAGCGACGGCGTGCGCAGGCGGTAGCCGTCCGGGCCGAGCTCGTGGGTCTCGGAGAGGGGGAGGCTCGAGCCGCGTAGCAGGCGGCCGAAGCCGAAGCGCTCGCGCAGGCCGTCGACGGCCTCGTCGAGCTGGCGCTGGCGATCGGCGCGCGAGCCGCCGGCGTCGGGCGCGCGGTCGCCGGCGGGGTCGCTGAAGAGGGTCGATTGCCAGCCGTCCATGGCGCTGAAGTTCGAGAGCTCGACGCCGACGCGCTTGACCAGGGCGCGGCGGCGGGGGAGAGAGCGGAAGAGCTCGCGCGCGGCGCGCCAGACGCGGTCGGTCGCGTCCGACGGGGCGTCGAGGGTCTTGCGCGCGCGGCGCACGGCGGCCTCGGAGCTCCCGCCCTCCTCGGCCGCCACCCGGTCCTCTGCCTGCGCGCGCCGCAGCGACGGCGGCCGCGTGTCCACGTAGCGCACGTGGACTGCGATGGTCGCGACGTGCAGCCCGGCGCCGCGCAGCTTGTAGAGCGCGCGATCGACGAGGTAGGCGAGCATCGCCTCGACGCGCCGGCGCGAGCCCTCCTCCGGTTCGAAGGTGCTGTCGCGGCGGATCGTCTTCGGCGGGCGGCGGCGCAGCGTGCCGTCGGGATTGGCGATCCAGGTCGGCTCGACGCGCTCGGGGTCGATGCCGCGGGCGCGGTCGTGCAGCACGAGCCCGAGCCGCCCGAAGGAGGCGAAGAGCACCTCGCGCGACACGCTGCGCAGGTCGCCGACCGTGCGGATGGCGAAGCGCTCGAGCAGGCGGCTCGTGCGGTGGCCGACGCCGGGGAGCTGATCGACGGGCAGGCCGTGCAGGAAGGCCGCCTCGTGCCCCGGCCAGATCTCCGCGACGCCGCCGGGCTTCGCCAGCTTGCCCGCGATGCGCGCGAGCGAGACGCTCGTCGCGATGCCGATCGTGACGGGCAGGCGCACCTCGTCGCGGATCTCGCCCCGCAGCTGCGTCGCGATGTGGAAGGCCGACCCGAACAGCCGCGCCGTTCCCGTGAGGTCGACGAGCAGGTCGTCGATCGACGCGATCTGCACGGCGGGGGAGTAGCGCAGGGCGACGCCGGCCATCTCCTCACGTAGCCGGTTCGCCGCCTGGGAGTCGCCGCGCCGGAAGATCGCGTGCGGGCAGCGGCGATGGGCCTCGGCCAGCCGCATCCCGGGCGTGATGCCGAAGGCGCGCGCCTCGTAGGAGCTCGTCATGACGAGGTTGCGCTCGTGCGGCAGCCCGCCGATGACGAGCGGCTTACCGACGAGCTCGGGGTGCAG
>CAYGST010000371.1:0-469 GCA_964352415.1 uncultured Planctomycetaceae bacterium
GCCTGCGCGATACGTGGGAGTCGGATCTGAAGGAGTACGTCTGGCGCAAGGGCGACAGCTGGGGCGACGTCGCGGAGCGTTACTACGGCGATCGCCGCAAGGTCGAGCTCCTGCGACAGTTCAACGAAGGCCTGCGCACCCCGCAGAAGGGCGACGCGATCCTCGTGCCCGTCTTCGATGGCCGCGAGCGCGGCACCGTGGTGGAGACGACGGTCGACGAGCAGGGGGCCGAGTTCTACCCCGTCGTCGACGGCGACAGCCTGTGGGGCATCGCGAAGAAGGTGTACGGCAAGGGCCACCTCTGGGAGCGCATCTACGAGTCGAATCGCAACCTGCTGAAGAGCCCCGACGACGTGCGTCCTGGCATGGAGCTCTACATCCCGTAGCGCTCCGGCCGTACGGCCCCGCAACGCGCGGCGCCCTCCCTCGAAGAAGAGTCTTCGAGGGAGGGCGCCGTGCGTTGCGGGGC
>CAYGST010000371.1:479-1158 GCA_964352415.1 uncultured Planctomycetaceae bacterium
CGCATCTACGAGTCGAATCGCAACCTGCTGAAGAGCCCCGACGACGTGCGTTGCGGGGCCGAGTTCCGCACGCCTTGCCGCGGAGGGCTGCTGGCGACCCGCGCGCGCGGAGCCGCCTATGAGCGATGCGACCGGAGGTCGACTCCGCGCGCTCAGTTGCGCAGGCCGTAGCGGTCGAGCTTCTTGTACATGTGGCTGCGCTGCATGCCGAGCTCCTCGGCCGTGCGCTTGATGTTGCCGCCGTAGGACTCGAGCTTGCGACGGAAGAACAGCGCCTCGCTCTGGTCCTTGAACTCCTCGAAGGTCCGCGCCTGGAACGGGTCGGTCTCGTCCGGCCCGAAGCTCGAGCCCGGATTGGACATCGCCGGGCCGGCCTCGAGGATGCGGTCGAGGTCGGGTACGGTGATGGTCGAGTCCTCGGTGAACACGCAGGCGCCCTCGAGCAGGTTCTTCAGCTGGCGCACGTTGCCCGGGTAGTCGAGCTCGCGCAGACGCGCCTCCGCGCTGGGGTCGAGGGCGTAGGCCCGCCGCCCGGAGCGCCGTCCGATCTCCTCGAGGAAGTGGCGCGCGAGCGGAACGATGTCCTCGCGCCGCTCGCGCAGGGGCGCGAGGTGCAGCGGGACGACGTTCAGGCGGTAGAACAGGTCGAGCCGGAAGGTCTTGGACTCGACGGCAGCGG
>CAYGST010000371.1:1168-5295 GCA_964352415.1 uncultured Planctomycetaceae bacterium
GCGGAGAGGTCGGCGTTCGTCGCGGCGACGACGCGAATGTCGACCGGGATGTTGCGGCTGTCGCCGACGCGCGTGATCTCGTGGGTCTCCAGCGCGCGCAGCACCTTGGCCTGCGCGCCGGTCGGCATGTCGCCGATCTCGTCGAGGAAGAGCGTCCCGCCGTCGGCGGCCTCGAAGTGTCCGATGCGCCGGTCGTGCGCGCCGGTGAAGCTGCCCTTCTCGTGACCGAACAGCTCCGATTCGATCAGCTCGTCCGGGATCGCGGCGCAGTTCACGGTCACGAACGGGCCGGCGACGCGCGGGCCGAGCAGGTGCAGGTTGCGCGCGACGACCTCCTTGCCGCTGCCGTTCTCGCCGGTGATCAGCACGGAGGCGTCGGCTTCGGCCGCGGGGCCGAGCTGCTCGCGGAGCGCACGGATGGGCGCGCTCTCGCCTACGAGCTCCCAGCGGTCGGCGAGCTGCCTGCGCAGGCCCGTGTTCTCCTGGCGCAGCCGCGCCGAGTTCAGGGCGCTCTCGATCGTCACCAGGACGCGGTTGTCGATCAGCGGCTTCTCGAGGAAGTTGTGCGCGCCGCGCTGCATCGCCTCGACTGCGGTGGGCACGTCGGCGTGCCCGCTGATGAGGATGACGGGCGGCGGCGCCTCGAGGCCCTGGACCTGCGCGAGCAGCTCCAGGCCATCGACCTCGGGCATCTTCAGGTCGGTCAGGATCACGCCGGGACGTCGGCGCTGCTGCGCGAACTCGGCGTCGAGCCGCGCGAGCGCCTCCTTCCCGTTGCGGGAGGTCCACACCTCGTAGCCCTCGTACTGCAGGAGCATCTCGAGCGCCATGCGGATGTCTCCGTCGTCGTCGACGACGAGCACCGCGGTCGATCCGGCTTTGTTGCGCGCCATGCCCGGAGGGTACCCTCGCCTCCATGAGGGCAGCGCTGCAAAAGCTCCGAGCGGGAGAGGCCCGGGTCGGCGGTGTGCTCTCGGGCACTTCTGGGGACGGGATCGACGTGGTCGTCGCTGAGCCCGAGATCGAGGGCGAGCGCGTCGTCGGCGTGCGCTCACTCGCGTTCGCGACCCGCCCGTTCTCGGCGGCCCTCGCCCCGCGCGTTCGTGCGGCGCTCGACGGCGAGCCGACCGGAGTACGCGAGCTCGCCCTCCTGAACCGCGACCTCGGCTTGGCGTTCGGCGAGGCCGCGTCCGCCGTCGCGGCGGAGGCCGGCTTCGAGCTCGATCTCGTCGGCAGCCACGGGCTGACGGTCTATCACCACGATGGAGCCGAGCCCAGCGGGCCGGCGACGCTGCAGCTCGGCGACGGGGACTTCGTCGCGGCGCGGGCCGGCTGCCCGGTCGTCGCCGACTTTCGGCAGGCGGACCTCGCCGCGGGGGGCGAGGGGGCACCGCTCTCCGTCCTGGCGGACGACGCCGTGTTCGCCGCGGCGGGCCGGCCGCTCACGATCCTCAACCTGGGCGGCCTCGCGAACCTGAGCTGGCTGCCGGAGCGCGGCGAGCCGCTGGCCTTCGACACGGGTCCCGCGGGGGCGCTGCTGGACGGCTTCGCGCGTCGGCTGCTCGAGCGGCCATTCGACGTCGGTGGCCTGGAGGCCGCCGCCGGGCGGGTCGACGAGCAGCGGCTCGCGCGCTGGCTCGCGCACCCCTTCTTTCAAGAGGTGCCGCCCAAGAGCACGGGCCGCGACACCTTCGGGCCCGCCTGGGTCGACGGGCTGCTCGGCTCGACCGGCGCGGCGCGGCCCGCCGACCTTCTGCGCACGGCCGTGGAACTGGTGGCGCGGACGGTGGCGGACGCCCGCTCGCGCTGGCTCCCGGAAGCCGGAGGAGCGCTGATCGTGGCCGGCGGGGGAGTCCACAACGGGACCCTGATGGCCGCGCTGGCCGCCCAGAGCCCGGGGCCGGTCCAGCCCGCGGGGGCCGTCGGAGTGGACCCGGACGCCCGCGAAGCCCTGGTTTTTGCCGTCCTGGCTGCCAGGACGCTGCTCGGGGAGCCCACCACCCGGGTCTCCGCGACCGGAGCGGCTCCGGGACGCGTCCTGGGCAAGATCAGCCCGGGTGGGCGGTAGTCGATCGGCGGCTGGGGGGTAGTGAGCCGCACCCTGGGCGCCTGGCGTGTCCCGGCCCGGTCGCCGCGGTGCGCCCGGCTCCGGTCGCTCCAAACTTGATCCTGACCGGCCCCCCGGTATCATCCCGCACCTCCAACTCCCCGTACGGCTGCGACTCTCCAGGCGCTCACCGCGCACCCGAGGACCGCTTCCCGTCCCCGCTCGAGCTGCCTTCGTGGTTCGCGCGTCACGCCAAAGGAACCCCCTCCATGACCGGTATGCGACGTCCCCTCGGTCTCTTCGCCCTCTTCACCGTCCTGAGTCTGCCCGCGTCGGCGCTGCCCTTCAGCGACGCGCAGGATGCGTTCCGCGAAGGCGTGACCGCGATGCAGAGCGGTGACGACGCGGCGGCCCTCGAGAAGTTCACCGAGGCCCTGGCCGAGGACCTCAGCAACGAGGCCGCCTACGAGCTGTGGAAGTCGACCGAGCACGAAGTGTGGGTCGACATGCTCGTCAAGGAAGGCCAGTTCGAGCTCATCGCCAAGCGCTTCCTCAGCAAGGCCCAGCTCGGCCGGGTCGAGAAGCAGGACGACGAGGCGACCATTCGTGGTCTGCTCCGTCAGATCCAAGGCGACGACGTCATGGTGCGCACCAGCGCCGTCCGTGAGCTCGCGGCGAACCACGGCGAGTTCGCGGTGCAGTACATGCTCGACACGCTGGCGGACCCGAACGCCGAGGACCGTCGCGTGCTCTTCATGCACACGCTGACCGAGATGGGCACCGACGTCGTGCTGCCGCTCGTCGCGGCGCTCGGTTCGGAAGACGCCTTCCTGCGCCGCAACATCGCGCTGATCCTCGGCTACGTCGGCGACCCGCGGGCCGCCGCCGCGCTGACCTGGCACGCGTACAACGACGCGGACGAAGGCGTTCAGCTGGCCGCCTCCGAGTCGGCCAAGCGCCTGGGTTCGAGCGGCGACGCCCTGAGCCTCTTCCTCCAGCTCGGCGACGATTACCACCACGTGCGCGGCACCGTCCTGCGCGCGGAGGACTACAGCAACGTCGTCTGGAGCTGGGCCGACAGCAGCCTCGCCAGCCGCCCCGTGCCGCGCTTCCTCTACAACGAGGAGCTCTCGAAGAACGCGTACTACGACGCGCTGATGACCAACCCGGCGTCGCTGGACGCCCGCGCCGGTCTGGCCCGCGCCTACGTCGCGCAGCACGTCGAGATCGAGCTGCGCGCCGCCGCCGGCGCCGACGTCTCCAGCCTCGAGGAGCAGGTCGGTGAGGCCCAGATCGCCGTCAGCTCCGTCGGCGTGGACGCCCTCGAGCGCGCGCTCTCCTGGGCCGTCAGCGACGGCGACAGCGTCACCGGCGTCGGCATCATCCGCATGCTCGGCCAGGCGGCCAACGCGCCGACCCCGGGCCTCGAGGCCGCCCTCGCCTCGAACGACGGCGCGATGCGCAGCGAAGCCGCGGTCGCCCTCGGCCACATCGCCGTCCGCGGACACGCCATGCCGAACGGCAACGTCATCCAAGGCCTCGCCGAAGCGGCCGGCCGCGACATCATGAGCCTCGGCGTCGTCATCGACGCCGACCCCGCGCGCGGTGCCGCCATTGCCGAGGCGCTCGCCGCCAAGGGCATGCTCGTCAACCGCTGGGACACGGGTGCCACTGGCCTCGCGCTGCTCAAGCGCGTCCCCGGCGTCGACGTCATCGTCCTCGCGGGCACCCTGCCGGACCTCACGGCCGACCAGGTGCTCTACGAGATCGAGACGGACGAGCGCACCGCGGAGACGCCGGTCATCCTGATCGACGACTCCGACGCCTACTCGGACCGCGTGGAAGCGATCATCTCCGGCGCCGGTGAGGTCGACACGATCATGGCCGCCATCGAGGCCGACCAGGCCAGCGATCGCGCTCGCGCCGACGCCCTCGCCGCGCGCGCCGCGCGGACCCTCTCCGCTCTGGCCCAAGCCGGTCGCGCAAACCTCGACGGCACCGTCGACGCCCTGGCCGGTACCCTGGCCCAGCGCACCGACAACGTCACGATCCCGGCCATGCACGTGCTCGGTCAGGTCGG
>CAYGST010000372.1:0-5275 GCA_964352415.1 uncultured Planctomycetaceae bacterium
GACGTGCTTGCGGTGCTCGCGGGCCTCGGCCGCGTGCGCCTCGACGGCGGCGGCGAGCGAGACCGTCAGCGCTTCTCCAGTGAGCTTCGCGCGCAGCTTGGACAGCACCTTCGCCGTGCGGCCGAATTCGTCGGGCTGCACGACGAGGAGCCCCGACTTCGCGTCGCCGCGCGCCTCCGCCAGCGCCTCGAAGGCGTCCAGCTCCGCCGGCTCGCAGACGACGTAGTGCGTCTCGCCGACGAGGCTGGCGTCCCACGCCGCCGGTGCGAGGCGTCCCTGCAGCGCGGCACGCTCCTTCTCGGTCTCCGCGAAGGCGACGACCAGCGGCAGCGAGTCACAGGCGGCCACGTTCAGCGCGAGGCGCAGGTTCGCGAGGCGCGGCAGCCCGCGACGCTCGTTCTCCTTCACCGCCGCGCCCTTCGCCATCAGCTCCTCGGCCAGCTTCGCCGGCCCGTCGTAGAGCATCCCGGGACTGCGCCCCGCGCGGAACGAGAGCAGCTTCGCGTCGGAGTCGAGCAGCGCGAAGACCGTGTTCTCGAGCGTGCCCTGCCGCCCCGCGAAGTAGCCGAGCAGGACCTCTGCCTCCTCGGCGGACTCGTAGGTGGCGGGGCGAACGCAGACCCAGTTGCGCGAGGCGGTGACCACCGCCTCGTCGGACAGGAAGGTGCTGTCCGTGTTCTGGAAGCCCGGTCACCACATCCCGGGCACGCCGCTGCAGCTCGGCGCCGCGCTCATCAGCAGGATCGGTCGGCCGCTGCGCTGCGCCTCGGCGACGGCGTCTTCCCAGATGCCGAACCAGGCGATGCGCGCGGCCCGTTCGACGACCTCGACCTCGGGCGGGGCTTGCGGGCCGCCGGAGCGGGCGGGAGGCCCTTGGAGAACCGGGAGCGCGGCGAGCGCGAGCAGCAGAGTGATCTTCATGCGTGAAGTATCGCCCCGACCTCCGCGAGGTTGCGCGCCTCGGGTCCGCGCGATTGGAGGCGGTCCGCTGAGCGTTGGGAGCGGAACGACGGCTCATCCGCGAGCGGACACTCGTGCCCCAGCAGGAGCCAAACGCGAACCGCACGAGGAAATCTGCAACCGGCGGGATTGCGGTACCGAAGGGCTCCGCGTACAACGCCCCCTCATGCAACGCATCGTCACCAGCCAGCTGCATCATCATCACGCCGCCACCCGGGCCGCGTGAGCTGGAACTCGTCGACGATCGAACGACTCGCTCAACACGCCGGCCCCTTGGCCGGCGTGCCTCGTTGAGGGCGCGTTGCTGTCGGGGGGCCTCACCGGAGACCCCATGTCCCCCATCGAGACCCCCGACACCTGTCGCCTCGCGCTGCCCAAGGGCCGCATGCAGGGCGGCGTCACGCAGCTCCTCGCCGACGCGCGCATCGACGTGCAGGTCGGCGCGCGCGGTTATCGCCCCACGCTCTCGTTGCCTGGCTTCGACGCCAAGCTGCTCAAGCCCCAGAACATCGTCGAGATGCTGCACGTCGGCTCGCGCGACATCGGCTTCGCCGGCGCGGACTGGGTGCAAGAGCTCGGCGCGGAGCTCGTCGAGCTGCTCGACACCGGCCTCGACCCAGTCCGCATCGTCGCCGCGGCGCCGGCCGAGGTCGCCGAACGCCTGGGCCGTGAGAGGCGCCGCTGGGTGGTCGTCTCCGAGTACGAGCGACTGACGCGCGACTGGATCGCCGAGCGCGGCTTCGACGCCACCTTCGTGCGCGCCTTCGGCGCGACGGAGGCCTTCCCGCCCGACGACGCCGACCTGATCGTCGACAACACGGCGACCGGGAGCACGCTCGCCGCCCACGGCCTGCAGATCGTCGACGAGGTCATGCGCTCCTCCACGCGGCTGTACGCGAATCCACGCGCGCTCGAGCGCCCCGCCGTGCGCGAGCGCGTGGACCAGCTCGTGCTGCTCCTGCGCTCGGTGCTCGACGCGCGCAAGCGCGTCGTCATCGAGGTCAACGTCGGGCCCGACAACCTGGCGGCCGTCTGCGACGCCCTGCCCGCGATGCGCGAGCCGACGATCGCGAACCTGCACGAGGGTCGCGGCTTCGCCGTGAAGGCCGCGGTGCTGCGCGACGAGTTGCCCGACCTGATGCCGCTGCTCAAGTCCCGCGGCGCCTCGGACATCCTCGTCACCTCACCGTCACAGATCGTGCCGTAGCGCCGAAGCCGACATGTCCGACACCCTCCAGACCCGGCGCCCCGCGCCGATCAGCTCTGCGATCGCCGCCGCGGCCTACGCGGTGCCCGGCGCGCTCGCGCCCTGCGACCTGAAGCTCGACAGCAACGAGGGGCGCGCGCCCGCCGTCGACGTCGACGCGCTCACGCCGACGCTCCTGGCGCGCTACCCGAAGACTCGCGAGCTCGAGGCTGCGCTGGCGGCGCGCCACGGCGTGGAGCCGTCGCAGGTCATCGTGACCGCCGGCGCCGACGACGCCTTGCAGCGCTTGGCGGCGGCGCTGCTCGCCCCCGGGCGCGAGCTGGTCCTGCCGCAGCCGACCTTCGAGATGATCGAGCGCTACGCCGCGGCCCGCGGCGCGACGCTGCGCGAGGTCGAGTGGCCCGGCGGGCCGTACCCGACGGGCGACGTGATCGCCGCGTGCAACGAGGCCACCGCGATGGTCGCCGTGGTCAGCCCCAACAACCCGACCGGCGCGATCGCGTCGCTCGAGGACCTGCAGCGCGTCGCCGCCGCGGCGCCGCAGGCCGTCGTCGTGCTCGACCACGCTTACGCCGAGTTCGCTGACGAGGACCTGACGCGCGCCGCGCTCGGGCTCCCCAACGTGGTCGTGCTGCGCACTTTCTCCAAGGCCTGGGGCCTCGCGGGGTTGCGCGTCGGCTACGCCATCGGTGCGCCGGAGCTCATCGGCTGGCTGCGCGCGGCCGGCAATCCCTACCCCACCGCCGGGCCGTCCCTTGCGATCGCAGGCGCAGCGCTCGAGACCGGCGCGAGACAGCTCGCCGGGGTGGTCGGCCGCGTTCGCGAGGAGCGCGAGGACCTGCGCGAGGTGCTGGGCGAGCTCGGCTGGCGGCCCTCGCCGTCGCAGGCGAACTTCGTCCTCGCGCGCGGTGACGACCCGCTCTGGCTGCGCGACGCGCTGGCCGGCTTCGGCGTCGCGATCCGTGCGTTCCCCGGCCGCGCGCGGCTCGAGGACGCCGTCCGGATCACGTGCCCTGGTGAGGCCCAGGACCTCGGGCGCCTCGTGCACGGGCTCCGCACGACCCTGCGGCCCGAGGCGCTGCTGTTCGACCTCGACGGCGTCCTCGCGGACGTGTCGCGCTCCTATCGCAGCGCGATCCTCCAGACCGCAACCGGCTACGGCGTCGAGCTCGCTGCCGCGGACATCACTGCGGCGAAGCGCGCCGGTGACGCGAACGACGACTGGTCCCTGACCTGGAGCCTGCTCGCGGCGCGCGGCATCGACGCGCGCCTCGAGGAGGTCACCGAGCGCTTCGAGGCGCTCTACCAGGGCACCGCGGACGCCCCCGGACTGCGCGCGAACGAGTCGCTGATCCTGTCGCGCGAACGCCTGGCGGAGCTGGGCCGCGTGCTGCCGCTCGGCATCGTCACGGGGCGTCCGCGCGCGGACGCCGAGCGCTTCCTGACCGAGCGAGGTGTGCGCGATCTGTTCCAGGTCGTCGTCTGTCGCGAGGACGCTCCGCTGAAGCCGAACCCCGCGCCCCTGCGCTCTGCGCTCGAAGCCCTCGGGCTCGAGCGCGCCTGGTACCTCGGCGACACCGTCGACGACGTGCGCGCAGCGCGCGCCGCCGGCCTCTTGCCGCTCGGCGTCGTCGCGCCCGGCGAGGACGTCGCCTCCACCCGCGAGACCCTCGGCGCCGCCGGCGCCGCCCGCACCCTCGAGACCCTCGAAACGCTGTTCGCGCTGCTCCCATGACCTCACGCAAGGCACAAGTGACGCGCACCACGCGCGAGACGGACATCCGCGTCGAGCTCGACCTCGACGGCAGCGGCGAGCGCCGCATCCAGACCGGGATCGGGTTCCTCGACCACCTGTTCGGCGCGCTGGCGCTGCACGGCCGCTTCGACCTCGCGCTCTCGTGCAAGGGCGACCTCGAGATCGACGACCACCACACCGCCGAGGACTGCGCGATCGCGCTGGGCGAGGCCTTCGATGCGGCGCTCGGAGAGCGCCGCGGCATCGCGCGCTTCGCGAGCGCCTACGCGCCGCTCGACGAGGCGCTGGCGCGCGCCGTCGTGGACATCTCGTCGCGGCCGTGGGCCGAGGTCTCGCTCGAGCTGCGCCGCGAGGCGCTCGGGGCGCTCGCCTGCGAGAACATCCCGCACGTGCTGCGCTCCTTCGCGCAGGCCGCGCGCCTGACGCTGCACGTCGACGTGCTACGCGGCGAGAACGACCATCACAAGGCCGAGGCGGCCTTCAAGGCCTGCGCGATCGCGCTGCGCCAAGCCGTGCGCGTCGAGGGCAAGAGCGACGTGCCCAGCACGAAGGGAGTGCTCGCGTGAGCGCGCCCCAGGTCCTCGTCGTCTCGACCGGGACGGCGAACACCGCGTCGGTGCTGGCGGCGTTCACGCGCCTCGGCTGCGAGGTGCGCACGACGCACGCGCCGGACGACGTGCGCGACGGCGAGTTCGTCGTGCTGCCGGGCGTCGGCGCGCTCGCCGCGGCCATGCAGCAGCTCGAGGCCCGTGAGCTCTCCGGTGCGCTGCGCGAGCGCGTCGCGGCGGGCCGCCCGACCCTCGCGATCTGCCTCGGCATGCAGCTCCTCGGAGAGGCCAGCGACGAGAGCCCCGGCGTCCCGGCGCTCGGTCTTGCGGCGTTCCGATCGATCGAGCTCGACGGCGAGGTGCGCGTCCCCCACCTCGGGTGGAACCGCGTCGAGCCGGACGCGGGCTGCGCGCTGCTCGAGCCGGGACACGCCTACTTCGCCCACAGCTTCTGCGTGCGCGAGGTCGGCGGCGACGTCGCCGCCGCCCGCACCGACTACGGCGCGCCGTTCGTCAGCGCCTTCGAGCGCGGCGCGTTGCTCGCCTGTCAGTTCCACCCGGAGCTCTCCGGCGCCTACGGCCGCGAGCTGCTCGCCCGCTGGCTCGCGAAGGGAGGTGCGTCGTGCTGACCGTTCGCATGATCCCCTGCCTCGACGTCAAGGACGGCCGCGTCGTCAAGGGCGTGCGCTTCCAGGGCCTGCGCGACGCGGGCGACCCGGTGGAGTGCGCTGCGCGTTGCCGCGGCCTTCGCGCGGCCCGAGCTCCTGACCGAGATCGCCGAGCGCACGACGATCTCCCAGCCGC
>CAYGST010000373.1:0-5260 GCA_964352415.1 uncultured Planctomycetaceae bacterium
ACCGACCCCGTTCCGCCCGGCTATCCCACCCTGTCCCCGCACCTGACGGTCGCGGTCTGCGCGTGCGGCTCGCCCAGCTGGCGCACGAAGACGTCGCGCACCCCCAGCAGGATCTCCCCGGCAGCGGCGTACTGCTTCGCGGCGCTGAGCCCCCGCGCGATCTGCACCTCGTGCACGGCGCCGAACCAGCTCGTGGAGCTCCCGTCGCGCGCCCGTTCCAGCCATCTCCGGCTCTCGGCGGCGCGCTCCATGACGAGCTCCGCGCGCCCAACGCTGCCCATCCCGGCGCTCGAGGTCAGGGCCAGCAGCTCCGCCGCCCGCCCGCGGTTGGAGGCGAGTTCGATCGCGGACTCCACGGGCCAGGCCTCGAGGACCGCGTAGCACGCGTCGCACAGCGCGAGCGCGAGCGCTCGGTCCTCCTCCGCGGAGAGCGCGCGGCTCAGTCCGTGCAGGGCGCGGGCCACGATCGCCGCGTGGACGGACGAGGAGTCGGCGTGCCGCTCCAGGTAGCCGAGCACGAGGCGCAGATCGTCGCGATGGATCGAGATGTCGTGGCCAGCCGGCTCCACCAAGAACACGACATCGGCGAGCCCGACGTGCAGCCGCTCGAGCGCCGCCAGTACCTCTGGATCCAGCTCGGAGAGAGCGCGCTCGAGGATCGGCCATGGACTCAGGTACTGCGCCCGCAGCAAGGCGTCGGCGAGCTCGGCGCGCACGCGCGCGCCGTCTTCCGGACGTGGCCACGAGTCGTAGAGCGCGAGCAGCCGCGCGTAGGAGTCCTGCAGGTAGAAGTCGCTGGGCGTCGCGACCCCCCGCCGCAGCACCTCGTGCGCGGGCTCCAGGAAGGCCGCGGCCTCCTCGAAGCGCCCCTGCGCGGCGAGGCCTTCGCCGAGCATCGACTCGACGAACGCGCGCTGGAAGTTGTCGGGCGCGAGGATCTCGCGCAGCTCCGCGGCGGCGGACTCCAGGCGCGTGAAGGCCTCCTCGGTTCGCCCGAGGCGATTCAGGATGCCGCACACGACCGCCAGCGACTCGACGCGACTCGGGTCACCCTCCTCGAGCTCGCGACCCTGCACCTCGAGCGCCGCCTCGAAGAAGCGCACACCGATGTCCTCGCTGGGCGAGTACCAGAGCCAGTAGCCGCTCGACATGAAGGTCTCGGCGACGATCGACCAGCGTCGATCGCCGCCGGGCAGCTGCGCGCGGGCCTCCGCGAGCGCGGAGGGCACGAGCTCCGCAGCCTCCTCCAGCAAGGCTCGGTTCGTGCCGTGCGCGGCCTGTTCGACGCGGTCGTGAACGCCGTCGAGCGCTGCGGCGAGCTCAGGCGTCTCGTCGCGCAAGTACGCGTGACCGGCGAGCCGCGCGCGCCGCGCCCAGCCGAAGGCCTCGGGGCTCTCGAGCTTGAACGCCACGTTGGTTTCCGCCCACAGCGCCCGGTACAGCTCGAAGCCGTCGGGCTCAGGGCTGCCTTCCAATCGCTCGATGGACCGCCGCAGGTGACGGTCTGCGAGCCGGTGCTCACCGAGCGACAGGTAGGCGCGACCGATGGCGCTCTGCACGCGGGCGTCGGTCGCGGGCTCGACGGCGAACAAGTCGTCGCCACGCGCGGCGGCGAGCTCCAGCAGCTCGCGCACGCTGACGTCACTGCGCATCGCGACCTTCGGGTCGGCGAGCGAGAGCATGTCGATCAGGTAGTCCGTCAGCTCCGCGTAGCTCTCCGCCTTGCGCTCCGCGACGTCGCGCTGGTCCGCGGCCTCGCGCAGGCCGAGGCTGGTGCCGACGATGCCGAGCATCAGCGCGATCAGGACGATGCCCGCGGTCGTCACCAGCGCGCGGTTGCGCGCCACGAACTTCCGCGCCCGGTAGCGCGCGCTCGGCGGGCTGGCGAGCACGGGCAGATCCTCGAGGTAACGGCCGAGGTCCGCGGCGAGGTCCCCCGCCGAGTCGTAGCGGCGCTGGCGGTCCTTCTCGAGCGCCTTCAGCACGATCCAGTCGAGGTCGCCGCGCAGGCGCTTGCCAAGAGCGCTGAGGTCCGAGCTGCGCCGGGCGGCCAGCGCCGCATCGCCGCGCGTCGAGACGCGCACGGAGGGCCGCTCGACGGCGTCCTCGCGCAGGACGCGCTGCAGCTCCGCCACGCCCGAGCGCAGCAGCACGGCGGCGTCGATCGGCGTCGAGCCGGTCAACAGCTCGTACAGCAGCACGCCGAGCGAGTAGATGTCCGAGCGCGTGTCGATGTCGAGCCCGCTCATCTCGGCCTGCTCGGGGCTCATGTAGGCCGGCGTTCCGATGAACTGCTGGAAGCGCGTGAAGAGCGTCCGCTCGGTCAGCGGCCCGTGCATCGCCTTGGCGATCCCGAAGTCGATCACCTTCGGCACTGGGGCGCCGTCGTGCAGCGTCACGAGCACGTTGGACGGCTTGAGATCGCGGTGGATGACGCCCTTCTGATGCGCGTGCTGAACCGCCCGACAGACCTCCTGCATCAGCGCGATCCGCGCGGCGGGCGCGAGGCGGTTCGCGTCGCAGAACTCCGTGATCGGCACGCCGCGTACGAGCTCCATGACGAAGTACGGCCGCCCGCTCGTCGTGGCGCCCGCGTCGAAGACCCGCGCGATGTTCGGGTGCTCCATCAGGGCCAGCGCTTGACGCTCCGCCTCGAAGCGCGCGACGACCTCCTTCGTGTCCATGCCGAGCTTGATCAGCTTGAGCGCGACGCGGCGTACGACGGGCTCGGTCTGCTCCGCCATGAAGACCACGCCGAAGCCGCCCTCGCCGATCTCCTCGAGCAGCTTGTAGCGCCCGATGCGACTGCCGGGACCGACGTCGAGCGCGACTTCACCAGCACCGGCCAGGGACTCGAGCGACGGACCGCCCAGGCTCTCCTCACTCGCGGCTGCGAGCAGCGCGTCGACCCGCGAACGCAGCCCGGGGTCCGCCCCGCAGGCCCCGTCCAGGAACGCGCCGCGCGCCTCGCCCGTCAGCTCGATGGCGTGATGGAACAGCTCTTCGATTCTCTGCATGGTCATCGTTCGTCCAGTGCGTCGAGACGGCAGGGCACCCCTCACTGAATCCCCGAGTGTCACCCAGACGCCGGCCCGCGTCACGCTCCGTGCGGAGCACAACGCCGGACGAGGCCCAGGCTTACCGCACTCGAACGCCCCTGCATGGGCCGGCCTCGAAACGCGCGCCCTGGACGGTCAATGCGAGCCCGCCTCACCGAGCTCCGTGCGCAGCCAGGCCTTGACGAAGCTCCAGTCGCGCTCGACCGTCGCCAGCGAAACCTCGAGCGCCTGCGCGGCTTCCTCGGCGCCGAGCCCCCCGAAGTAGCGCAGCTCGAGCAGCCTGCCCTTGCGCACGTCCTGAGCCTCGAGCTTGGCGAGCGCCTCCTCGACCGCAAGGACATCCCCCTCGGGCGCGGCGTTCGCGACGTCCTCCAGTTCGAGCTCGACGCGCCGGTGCGCGCCGCCGTGCTTCTCGCGTCCCTTGCGACGCGCACGGTCCACGAGGATGCGACGCATCGCGCGCGCCGCCGCTCCGAAGAAGTGACCGCGGCCGCTCCACCCGGGATCCTCTTCGCCGACCAGGCGCAGGTAGGCCTCGTGCACGAGCCCCGTCGCGTCGAGGGTCTGCCCGGGCCGCTCGCGCCGCAGCTCTTGGGCTGCGAGACGCCGAAGCTCAGCGTAGACCACCGGCAAGAGCGCATCGGCGGAGGCGAGGTCCCCTGCGGCCGTCTGCCGCAAGAGGCGCGACACGTCGGCCTTGTCCTGCTTCGAGTGGTCGTCTCGCATGGCGTCGTCAAGGCAGCCCCGGCTGCGCGATCCCATGCTAGTGTGCTGAATCCGAAGTTCGAGGACACCCCCGCAACTCGCTGACGCAGCACCGCCATGAACCTGAGATTCGCCCTCGCGCTCCTCCTCACGACTCCGCTCGCCACGGCCCAGGACTGGACGAACTACGGAGGAGGCCCCGCGCGCAATGGCCGGACGGCGCTGGCGGGCCCCAGCAGCGCGAACGCGCTGTGGTCCAACACGAGCGACTTCGGCGTGATCTCCTGGCACCCGTTCGTGTCCGACGGGCGCGTGTTCACGGTGCGCGAGGCTGGGTTCCCGCAGAACGGCGGCGCCGCCAACGACGCCGTCATCGCCTACGACGTGAACACGGGCTCCGAGCTGTGGCGCACCACCCTGCCCTTCGCAGGCGACACAGGCGCCGAGTGGATCGCCTGGATCGGCGGCGCGCGCGACGGCCGCGTCTACGCGTCGCGCAGCTCGAACCTGCAGCCCCAGCCGCTGCAGGCCTACGACGCCGCGACGGGCGCCTTCCTGTGGCAGAGCCAGGCGAGCACGGAGGCCTGGGCTCACGACGGCATCGTCTTCGCGCCGAACGGCGACCTGATCCTCGGCGACCGCCTGGGTCTTTGGCGCATCGACGCCACCGACGGCTCGACCGTGTGGACCGAGGCGCGCTCGTGTCCGGTCAGCGGCAACTGCGGCGCCGCGGCGACGTCCACCGCCGTCTACATCGACGAGGCGGCTCCGGGTGGGAACCAGCTGACCAAGCTCGACATCGCGACCGGCGCGCGGCTGTACTCCAGCCCGCTCATGGCCGGCTTCACCGACCAGAACTCCCCGTTCCTCTCGCAGGACGGGCAGACGATCTACTTCTCCCGCACGCAGAACAACACGGCCGTCGACTTCCTCTTCGCCTTCCAGGACGACGGCGCGCAGTTCACGGAGCTGTGGTCGCGCCCCGTGCGCTGGACGACGAGTCACGAGCACGGTCTCGCCGCGGACGGGTCGATCTACACGTTCACTCAGCAGGACGAGCTCGTGCGACTCGACCCGGCGACGGGCGCGATCACGGCGAACGCCGGCGTGCTCGGGCCGATCGGCGTGAACCTGAGCCCGAAGACCGCCGTCGACGCCCATGGGCGTGTTTACGTCTCGAACGGATGGGCTTCGAGCCCCGCGACGGATGGGCGGCTGTGGTGCTTCGACGCCGACCTGACGACCCAGCTGTTCACGTTGAACCTCGACCGCCAGAACGCTGGCGGGCCCGTGATCGCAGGCGACGGCGTGCTCGTCGTCTGTGACAGGCAAGGCGTTCACGCCTTCCGTGACGTCGGGCCCGGCAGCGCGTTCTGCTTCGGGGATGGGACGAGCGGTGCGTGTCCGTGCGGTAACGTCAGTGAGAGCGGCGAGGGTTGCTGGAACTCGACCGCGCAGGGTGCGCGACTCGCGGGCAGCGGAACGAACAGCGCCAG
>CAYGST010000374.1:0-5252 GCA_964352415.1 uncultured Planctomycetaceae bacterium
GTCTCGAGCTGCGCGCAGCCGTGATGGAGGCCGGGCACGCCCGCCTGCGCCCGATCTTCATGACGACGCTCACGACCGCGCTCGGGCTCCTGCCGCTGACGGGCTGGCTGGCGACCGTCCCGGTGATCGGAGCGCTCGGCTCCGGCGAGGGCGCCGAGATCCGTGCGCCCATGGCGGTGACCGTCATCTGCGGGCTCGTGACCTCGACCCTGCTGACCCTGATCGTGATCCCCGTGGTCTACTCGCTCGTCGCGCGTCTGATCCCGGTCCGCGAGAGACGGGACGCAGCGCCTGCTACGCCCCCCGCCCCTACCGAGGCCTGATCGATGAGCACCGCAAGCCGCCGCACCTGGCTCGGAGGCGCCGTCCGGCGCCCCGTGATGCTGTTCGTGACGATGGCGGCGCTGGTCGTCGTCGCGCTGATCGCCTACGCCCGAATCCCCGTCGAGCTGATGCCCTCGGGCATGCGCGACAACGGTCTGCGCATCATCGCCTCGAACCCGGGCGCGAGCGCCGAGGAGAACGAGCGCGAGGTCGCGCGCGTCATCGAGGAGCAGGTGCGCACGCTCGCCGGGATCGAAGAGGTCCGCACGAGCGCCTCGGAGGACCGCGTCGTCGTGCGCGTCGAGTACGTGCGCGAGGTCGATATGGACGTCGCGAAGGCGGAGCTGCGCGATCGGCTGGAGCGGGCGCGCCCCCAGCTCCCCGACACCGTCGAGCGGATCGTCGTCTGGTCCTGGGACAACGATCAGCTGCCGCTGATGTGGCTCGCGATCCTGCACGACCAGTCGGACCGCGCGAACTACCTCGTCGAGGAGGTCGTCAAGCGGCGCCTCGAGGCCATCGACGGCGTCAGCCAGGCCGAGTTCTACGGCATGCTCGACGACTCGGTGCACGTACTCCTGGACGAGGAGCGCGTGATGGCCGCGAATCTCGACATCGGCGCGCTGATCCAGCGGCTGCGCAACGACAACTTCGCCAGCCCGCTGGGCGAGGTCGAGGACGGCGGCCGCCGCGTGCTGCTGCGCTCCGACATGCGCTTCGAGTCGCTCGAGGAGCTCGAGCGGTACCCGATCGGCAATGGCCAGACCATCGCCGACGTCGGCCGGGTCGAGAAGCAGAAGGGCGTTCGCGACCGGCTGTCGCGTATCGACGGCCAGTTCGCCTACTTCGGCTCCATCGGCAAGGAGAGCTCCGCGAACATCGTCGAGACGTCCCGCGAGGTCCAGCGAGTGCTCGAGGAGCTCGAGCAGGACCCGGCGCTCTCGGGGCACCTGTCGTTCATGCCGCTGTTCAGCCAGGGCGAGATGATCGAGGCCTCGATCGCGCAGCTGCGCTCGACGGCCCTGTGGGGCGGACTGCTCGCCGCCGTCGTGCTGTTCGTCTTCCTGCGGCGCGTGCGCGTCACGCTCGCAGTAGCCCTGTCGATCCCGATCTCCGCGCTGCTCGCGCTGGCCTGGGTGTACTTCACGGGCGGCACGTTCAACATCCTGACGATGACCGGCATCACGCTCGGCATCGGTATGCTCGTCGACAACTCCGTCGTCGTGATCGAGAACATCTCGCGCATGCACCGGAAGGGCAAGAGCACCCTCGACGCCGCGATCGAAGGCGTCGGTGAGGTCGGGCTCGCGGTCCTGCTCGCCACGATGACGACGGTCGTCGTGTTCCTGCCCCTGATCTTCATGTCGGGGAACCCGATCATCCGGATCATGTTCGGCGCGCTGGGGCTGCCGCTGTGCGTCTCGCTGCTCTTCAGCCTGCTCGTCGCGCTCGTCTTCCTGCCCGCCGTCGCTGGTCGCATCATCGGGCCGCGGCACGCAGCGACCGAGCGGGTCGCCGCGCTCATCGCGCCCATCGGGCGGATTCCCGTGCGACTCTTCGGCCTGCTGATCCGCGGACTGCGCGTGGCCGTCCGCGCGCTCGGCGTGGCGCTGCTCTACCTCGAACGCGCGCTGCTCGCCGTCGTCACTCCGCTGCGCTGGCTCCTCGCCACCGGCCTGGTCGGCTTCGCGGGCTGGCGCGTGGTTCAGCTCACCGGCGGCCTCGCGCCGCTCGCCGGCTTCGAGCTGGACGGCGTGGCGCCCGGCGCGACCCGCGAGGCGCTGCACAGCGCCGATGGCCTCGTCCCCTTCGCCGCGCTCGTCGCGGCCGGGTTGCTCGCCTTCGGTACGCCGATCTGGCGCCGCGCGCTGAAGGGCGCGCCGCGCTGGCCCGGCTCGTCCACCCGCACGACGCAGCCGGCGAACTCGATCGTCGAGCTCGCCGAGCGCTCGAACACCGCGCTGCTCTCCTGGAGCCTCGACCACCGCGTCCTGGCCACGGGCCTCGCCTTCCTCGCGCTCGCCTCCTGGCAGATCCCGAAGGCGAACATGATCGTCACGCCGTTCGGCGAGGACGAGGACCGCTCGGAGATCTCCATGCGCATCCGGCTGGAGGACAGCTTCTCGTTGCGGCAGGCGAGCGACGAGATCGCGCGCTACGAGGACATCCTCGAGCAGCACCGCGAGGACCTCGGGCACGACCACGTCTCGGCGCGCTTCGACGAGGACGGCGGCGAGCTCAGCCTCTACTACGACGAGCCGCTGCCGGAGTCCGACGCGAAGCGCATCCGCAGCGACCTCAAGGGGCTCTTCCCGACGCTGCCCGGCCACGAGCTACGCTTCTACGGCGAGCAGGAGGTCGACACGCGCAGCCGCTCGATCGTCGGATTCCAGATCCTCGGCCCCGATCCGGAGACGCTGCAGGAGCTCGGCGAGGAAGCCTACCGCCGACTTCAGTCGGTGCCTGGCCTCTCGGGCATCGAGGTCCCGCTCCAGAACGCGCCGCGCCAGCTGCGCGTGCAGCTCGACGCGGAGAAGGCCTGGCAGCTCGGCGTGACCGCCGACATCGCGCTGCAGAACATCGCCTGGGCCCTGCGCGGCTTCAGCCTCCCTCGCTACCAGGAGCCGGGGCGCGAGCTGCCGTTCTGGATCCGCTACGACCAGGAAGAGGTGAGCGGCCTCGGGACGCTGCGCGACCTCTCCGTCTTCACGGACTCCGGCGCGATCGCGCTCTCCTCGGTCGCCGACCTCGAGTTCGCGCGCGGGCCGCGCACGATCTACCGCTACAACGGTCGCGCCGAGTACACGCTCCTCGCGCGGGTCGACGACCCGAACCGGCAGCTGGAGCTGTCCGAGGCCGGCTACGCCGCGCTGCGCGAGATGGAGCTCCCGCGCGGCTACGTGCTCGGGGACGAGACCTCCGTGCGCTCGCGCCAGATCGAGGAGATCCAGGAGATGGCGAACGCGCTGCTGTTCAGCATCGTGCTCGTCTTCCTCTTGATGACGATCCTGTTCGAGTCGCTCGTCAAGCCGTTCGCAGTGCTGTTCACGATCCCCTTCGCGATCACTGGCGCCTACTGGACGCTGTACCTCACCGGCACGGCCCTCGACTCGATCGGCTACATCGGGCTGATCATCCTCGTCGGCGTCGTGGTCAACAACGGCATCGTCTTGATCGACCGCATCGACCGCCTGCACGTGGGCGGGATGCCGCGCGCGCAGGCCGTCCTCGAGGGCGGAGCGAGCCGCGTGCGCCCCATCCTCATGACGGCCTGCACGACGATCTTCGGGCTCCTTCCGATGGTGCTCGCCGAGCCGCCCTCCCAGGGCATCGACTACCGCGCGCTCGGCACCTGCGTCGCCGGTGGGCTTGCGTTCAGCACGTTCTTCACGCTGTGGGTCGTCCCGCTCGCCTACACCCTGGTCCTCGACTTCTGGGAGTCGTTCAGGACCTACGCGGTCGCCGGGATCGACGCCGTGGTGCGCGCGGTGCGCGCGGTGCGCGCCAGGCAGGCGTCCGAGGTTCCGCGGGGCTGAGCGCGGTCACGAGCGCCGCCGGCGGCCACGAACGAGGCCGGCCGGACCGTCACGATCGCTCGCCATGAGCGTAGCCGGGCCGGATTCCGGGCCTTCGCGGTCCGGAATGCCTGCGCGCTGATCCGAGGAAGACGTTGCGACCGCGACGCCTTTGCATCCGAATAGCGCGTGGGCGCAGCCTCCCTGGCTGCGCCCAGTCCACAACAAACATCGACACCAGAACTCAGACATGATGAACAGAGCCGCCTTCGCACTCGCTGCGCTCGGGCTCCTGGCAGGCGTCACCGCCTGCACGGGAGACGGTACCTCCTCCAGCTACGAGGTCTCCGACACCGCCGTTCCGTACACCTTCGCCATCTCCGGCATGACCTGAGGGGCGGCCTGCCCCCCGCGAGTGCAGTCTGCACTCGAAAGTGTCGATGGAGTGGAAAGCGTGGACGTGGACTACACGGCCAAGACCTGCACGGTCATGGCTGAGCCCGGTGCCGACACCGCGGCGATGATCGAAGCCCTGAAGGGCGCCAACTACGGCGCGTCCCTCAAGTAATCCGATCGGCGCCCCCCCACGCGGGCGCATCAGAACGGAGCGGGCCCCGCGGCGAGTCTCGCCGCGGGGCCCGCTCTCGTCCTGCTCGTAGAGTCTCTCCGCTAGTACCAGCCGAAGCGCACGCCCTCGGTCGCGGCGAAGCGTCCCGGGCCGCCGTTCTCGACGACGAAGAACTGACCGAAGAGGCTCGTGCCCACGAGCGCCGGATCGTTCGGTACGTCGAGCGTCGCGGTCGCGAAGCCGCCGCCGGGCCCGACGCCCTCGAGCAGGCCGACGCGCAGGATCTGCATGCCGCCGACCAGGCCGATGTGCAGCTGCGTTCCGAGGAACGGCGTCCCCGAAAAGTCCATCGCGGGCGACAGCGCGAAGATCCCCGGCTTGCCGCCGAAGCCGTTCGAGACCGCGACGCTCAGGCTCGGGTTGCCGATCTTCGGCGGCTCGATCGCGACGAGCTGCGGGACGTGCCCGTCCGTACCCGGCGTGCCCGCGCCGTAGGTCACGGGCACGTTCTGCGACTGCGAGTAGAGCGTCATGCCGTCGAACGGCGCCGTGCCTGCGGCGACGCGCACGTCGGTCAGCGGGCGGCGCAGAAAGGCGACGAGCGCGTTCATCTGCTGCGGCGACAGCCCCAGCGGCTGAATCTGCGGCGCCTTGTTCGGCGCGTCGAAGTCACCACCGCGGTTGTAGAACGCGACGACGTCCTCGAGGCTCTGGAAGCGGCCGTTGTGGAAGTACGGCGCGCGCAGCTCGACGTTGCGAAGTCCCGGCGTCTTGAAGCGCCCGCGGTCCTGGTTGTTGCCCGTGACCTCGAAGCGGCCGAGGTCCTCGTTCCGCGGGCGCACGCC